>JADFPM010000034.1 GCA_022562335.1 Chloroflexota bacterium | reverse complement strand
CACCATGACCCCCAAAAAGCCCAATTCCGCGCTACGCAAGATCGCCCGAGTGCGCCTGACCAATGGGATTGAGATCACCGCCTACATCGGCGGTGAAGGGCATAATCTTCAGGAGCACTCCGTGGTGTTGGTCCGCGGCGGGCGGGTCAAGGATTTACCCGGCGTCAGGTATCACGTGATTCGTGCCGCGTTCGACTGTGAAGGCGTTCAAGCACGCCGCCGGGGCCGCAGCAAATACGGGGCAACCCGGCCTCGGGGCTAGCATATAACCAACGAGCCCGCAGCTAAATTACCGTCATCCCCCCCGATCTTTCGCCGGGATTTGAGCAAGGTGTATGTCCTATGTCTAGAAGAAGACCAGCCGTTCCCAGGGTGATTCCACCCGACGCCCGGTATGGAAACCTGGAACTGGCCAAGTTCATCAACCGGTTGATGCAACGGGGCAAAAAGACCACCGCCCAGCGCATCGTCTATAAGGCATTTGAAATCATCGAAGAGCAGTCCAACCGGGACCCGGTGGAAGTGTTTGAGCAGGCCATGCGAAACGCCACCCCCATGGTTGAGGTGAAACCCAAGCGGGTGGGCGGAGCAACCTATCAGGTGCCCACGGAACTGCGGCGCAACCGGGCCGAGGCCTTGGCCCAGCGCTGGATCATCCGGGGAGCCCGGGGACGTTCTGGCATACCCATGCGCAACGGGCTGGCACAGGAATTGATGGATGCCTCCCGCGGTGAAGGTTCGGCGGTGCGCCGAAAGGACGAACTGCACCGCATGGCCGAAGCCAACCGTGCCTTCGTTCATTATCGCCGCTAGTCATCGCCTGGTGAAGAAGCCACTGGAACAAGGACCTATACGGCAAACAAGTTCGATCTAAATAAAGATAGATCAGGGAAATCTGTAAGGAGATATTAGACCTAGTCCCTCGCATCCTCCCGCTAAATCGGGCGACCCCTTGTTTAGTAGGCAGCCAGGCCCTAAGTCGACCCCATCATGGACACCGCCTGTCCCATCGACAAGATCAGGAACATCGGATTCATCGCCCATATTGACGCAGGCAAGACCACCGTCACTGAACGGGTGTTATTCCTCACAGGTGTTATCCACCGGATGGGTGGTGTGGACGAAGGCACCACGACCATGGACTGGATGCCCCAAGAGCGAGAGCGGGGGATAACGATCACCGCCGCCGCCATCACCTCCACCTGGAAAGACCACCGGATAAACATCATCGACACCCCGGGCCACGTGGACTTCACCGCCGAAGTGGAAAGGAGCCTCAGGGTCCTGGACGGCGGCGTGGTGGTGCTGGACGCCGTGGCCGGCGTTCAATCCCAGTCGGAAACGGTTTGGCGGCAGGCCGACACCTACAAAGTCCCCCGCCTCTGCTTTGTCAACAAGATGGACCGGGTCGGCGCCAGTTACGAGCGTACCATCGAATCCATCCGGCGCCGGTTGAAAGGCAATCCGGTCGCGGTGCAACTCCCCATTGGAGAAGAGTCCGGTTTCCGGGGTGTGATCGACCTCATCGGCGGCCGGGCCACCATATATCCCAACGGCGGCTCCGATCATTCTCAGAAAGACGACACTTTGCCTCCGGTGGTGGAACCGGTCCCCGAAGACTACCAAGAGGCGTATGAAAATTACCGCCAGGCAATGATCGAAAAGATCGTAGAGACCGACGAAGCCTTGTTGATCCGGTATTTGGACGGGGAAGAGATCGACGAAGATTCCCTGCGGCAGGCCCTGCGCCGGGCGACAATCGCCAGGGAATTGATCCCGGTCCTTTGCGGCAGCGCTATACGTAACAAGGGCGTAGAACCGCTGATGGACGCCGTAATCTATTATTTGCCCTCGCCTATAGATGTCCCTCCAGTGGAAGGGGTGAGATCGGACAACAACGAGATCGTCATACGCCATGCGGACCCCGAAGAGCCGCTGGCCGCTCTGGCATTCAAAGTCGCCACGGACCCCTACGTGGGCCGGTTGGTTTTCTTAAGGATATATTCGGGCACGGTGAAAGCAGGGGCAACGGTACAAAACTCGACCAAGGGCCAAAACGAGCGGTTGGGGCGTATCCTGCATATGCACGCCAACCACCGGGAAGAGCTGGAAGAAGTGAGCGCAGGCAACATATGCGCCGCCATCGGACTGAAAAACACCTTCACCGGGGATACGGTAACCGGCCCGGAACCGGCGGTATTGGAGCCGCCCAAGTTCCCGCAACCGGTTGTTTCTGTGGCCATCGAACCCGCGACCCGGGCCGATCAGGACCGGCTCACCGCCTCCCTGCGCAAACTGTCGGACGAAGACCCCACGTTTATCGTCACATTCAACTCTGAAACCGGTCAAACCATCATCTCCGGAATGGGTGAACTCCATCTGGAAGTGTTGGTGGACCGGATGCGCCGCGAATTCCAGGTGGAATCCAAGGTGGGACCGCCCAGGGTGTCCTACCGGGAGTCCATCACCCAACCCATTCGAGTGGAAGGGCGTTTCGTCCGCCAATCGGGAGGACATGGCCAGTTCGGCCACGTTTGGCTGGAAATGGAGCCTTTGGAACGGGGCGAAGGCGTGATCTTTGAGAACGCGATCGTCCGCGGGTCCATCCCCAGGGAGTACATTCCGGCGGTGGAAAAGGGCGTACGCGCGGCATTGGACAACGGCCCATTGGGTGGTTATCCTCTGGTGGATATAAAGGTGCGTCTGGTCGACGGCAGCTACCACGATGTTGACTCGTCGGAGATCGCCTTTCGCAGCGCGGCCATGATTGCGGTGCGGGAGGGATCCAGAAAGGGTAAACCGGTATTGTTGGAGCCCATGGCAGACCTGGAAGTGGAAACGCCGGGGGAATTCCTCAGTGATGTTCTGGGCGATCTGGGCACCAGACGGGTGCAGATAAGCAACATCGAAGGTCAGGAGACCATCCAGGTGGTGCGGGGTATTTTACCCCTGGGTGAGACCTTCGCCTACACCACGGCCCTGCGCTCCATCACCAAAGGCCGGGCGACTTTCTCCATGGAGTTCAAGTACTACCAACCGGTCCCGGAGAACATGCTGAGCTCCATATTGAAGACGTGATAAAAACCGGGCCGCTTTAGAAAAATCCAGGCAGCAAATTTAGATTGTCGATGAAGAAGATAGACTGAGATGGTAACTAGGCAGAAAGTACGGATCATCCTTAAGGCTTTCGACCACAAGATGTTGGACCTGTCCGCGGGACAGATCGTCGAAACGGCGGAGAGGACCGGCGCGCGAATCGCTGGGCCTGTGCCTCTGCCCACCCATATCAGGCGGTTTTGCGTTATCCGCAGTCCTCACGTGGATAAGGATTCCAGGGAGCTTTTTGAGATACGCACCCATAAACGGCTTATCGACATCCTGGAGCCGACGTCCAAAACCATTGATTCGCTGACTCGGCTGAATCTGCCCGCAGGAGTGGATATCTCCATTAAACTGTAGCGGCAAACTGTAACCGGCCGGCAAGCGATAAAGGACCGATAGAGCACAGGGAATTATCATGATTCAGGGATTTTTAGGCAGAAAGGTGGGGATGAGCCAGGTTTTCCGGGAGGACGGCATAGTCGTTCCGGTGACCGTGGTAGAGGCCGGTCCCTGTGTTGTCACCCAGATCAAAACCCAGGAAACCGATGGATATGAGGCGGTACAGCTGGGATTTGGCGAAGTCAAAAAGCGCAACAAACCCATGGCCGGTCATTTCTCGAAAAGCCGCCTTTCCCGTTACGTGAAAGAGGTAAAGGCGGATGACATCGGCGAATTTCAGGTGGGGCAAAGCCTGACGGTGGACATCTTTCAACCCGGAGAGTTCGTAGACGTTACCGGCAGGTCCAAAGGACGAGGTTTCTCTGGAGTCATGAAACGCCACGGTTTCGCCGGCGGCCCCCGCACCCACGGCCAATCGGACCGGGCCAGGGCGCCGGGCTCCATCGGCGGAGGGACCACCCCGGGCAGGGTATATAAAGGCATGAAGATGCCAGGCCACATGGGCAACCGGCGAATCACGGTCAAAGGCATCGAGGTGATCCATGTGGACCTCGAAAGGAACCTTTTGTTGTTGAAGGGCGCCGTCCCCGGATCAGTTAACTGGCTGCTGGAGATACACCGCAGTGTAAAACCGTCAAAAGAGCCTATCCCATTGGTTGGCCTGGTGCGGGAAGCGCCGCCGGCCGAGGAACCCGAGGTTCCGGTGGCCGATGGGGAGGATACGGCGGTCCAGCAACCCGAAAATCAGGAAGCTGAAAATCAAGAAACGGTAGCCCAAGAGCCGGAAAGCGGGGAACCCGAGGTTCAAGACCCCGGCGATCAAGAACAAGCGGACCCGGAACCGGAAGAACAGAAACCGGAATAGCACCCCGGAACAGGATTTATGGAAGTAGCGGTCATATCTCAATCGGGCCAGGTGGTTGACACGGTCAACCTCGATGATGCCGTGTTCAACGTGCCGATGAACCATGCGCTGGTTCACCAGGCGCTGGTTGGTTATCAACTGAACAAAAGGCAGGGGACTCACGACACCAAAACCAGGGCCCAGGTTTCCGGCGGTGGCCGAAAACCGTGGATCCAAAAACACACCGGCCGGGCGCGGCAGGGCAGCATCCGGGCGCCCCAATGGCGTCATGGAGGCGTGGTGTTCGGTCCCCATCCCCGCAGCTACCGCAAAGTGTTGCCCAAGCGGATGCGCCGCACGGCGTTGCGGTGCGTGCTATCGGAAAAAGCCAGGGCCGGCCTTTTGGTGTGCCTGGACTCCCTGGACACCGTCAACGGCAAGACCCGGTCCATGGTCGACCTGCTGAATAACCTGGGTATCAAGGGCTCCGCCCTGTTGGTGACCCAGGGTTCCGAAGGCAACGTCATCAAGGCGGCCCGGAATATCCAAAAGATTTGGACCCTGCCGGTTAATCTGCTCAACGCCCAGGAATTATTGAGCCGGGAAACACTGGTGATAACGTTGGATGCGGTCCGGTGGGCAGAGGAGACCCTGGCGTCGGACCCCCACGGCCGCAGGGGAAGCGGCGGCTCCGGCCAACAGACCGCCACGGTGGAGGCCTCGGCGCTGGAACCAGAGGAAACCGGCCCGGCGCCGGAACCGGAGGAAACCGCCCCGGCCGAAGAATCGGCCGAGGCCGGACCCAATGACGCCGGCGAAGAGGAAAAGAGTTAGATGGACATCCACCGGGTGTTGATAAAGCCCACCATCACGGAAAAGAGCACCCTGCTTCAAGAGTCGGGGAAATACACCTTTCAGGTGGCAATGAAAGCCAACAAAGTTGAAGTAAAACAGGCCGTGGAACAGAGCTTCAACGTGACGGTGCTGGACGTGAATACCACCAAGCTGAAGGGCAAGCAAAAGCGCTACGGCGCCCGGTTGAGCAAACAGCCAGATGTTAAAAAAGCCGTGGTAACCCTAAAACCTGGCGACCGGATCGACCTCGTCGAGGGAGTCTAGGACAAAGGCGTAAGCACCCAGATGATCCACTCAGGAATTTTTAGATGCCGTTAAAAAATCTCAAGCCCGTAACCCCCGGCACCCGCAACGCGGTGCGTCCTTCGTTTGAAGAACTCACGCGCTCCAAGCCGGAAAAGTCGTTGCTGGAACGGAAGCTCAAGCATGCCGGAAGGAACAACAGGGGTAAGATAACCACCCGTAGCAGGGGCGGCGGGTCCCGTCAGATGTACCGGCTAGTGGACTTCAAAAGGAAGAAGGACGGCGTTCCGGGCAAGGTCATATCCATAGAATACGATCCCAACCGGACCACGAGGATCGCTTTGATCTATTACGTGGACGGTGAGAAGAGCTATATTCTGGCCCCTATAGGCCTGGCCCCCGGAGATACCATAGAATCGGGCCCACTGGCGGAGATACGTGTCGGCAACTGCCTTCCCTTGCAGAACATACCCACGGGGACGGTGGTCCACAACCTGGAACTGACTCCCATGCGGGGAGGTCAGCTTGCGAGAAGCGCCGGCTCTAGCGCCCAGGTGCTTTCGCGGGAAGGCGAGCATGTGTTGATCCGCCTCCCATCGGGAGAGATGCGGCGTATCCTGCTGGCATGCCGAGCCACCGTGGGCCAGCTCTCAAATCCAGATCATAAGAACGAAGCCCTGGGCAAGGCCGGCGCCAGACGCCATCTGGGCCGCCGCCCCCAAGTGAGGGGCGTGGCCAAAAACCCGGTGGACCATCCCCACGGCGGTGGAGAAGGCCGGTCGCCCATAGGCATGCCGGGGCCCAAGTCGCCCACCGGCAAGCCCACCCTAGGCCACAAGACCCGGCGAAAGCACAAGGCTTCTGAGAGCCTGATCATCCGCCGCGGCAGGAGAAGGTAGATTGTCACGGTCGATAAAAAAAGGGCCATACGTGCATCCGAAATTGGCCAAAAAAGTGGAGGCGGTACAGCGCTCCGGCGCCCAGACGGTCATCCGCACTTGGTCCCGAGCATCGATGATCATGCCGGATATGGTTGGTTTGACCTTCGGCGTCCATGACGGCCGCAGGCACGTGCCCGTGTTCGTCACCGAAAACATGGTGGGCCACCGGCTGGGAGAGTTTTCCCCTACCCGGACGTACCGGGGCCATTTGGGCCGTTCCGAACGGTCCAGCAGGGCAAGGTAGCGCCATGCCTCCCGTTAGAGCGTACGCCAAGTCACTGGGAGCCTCTCAGAAAAGGCTGAAGCCTATGTTGGACCTGGTCCGAGGCCATACAGTGAACGACGCGATCATCACCCTGGGACTGTTGACATCTCCCTGGGCCAAAACGATCTCCAAAGTGGTTCAATCAGCGGCCGCCAATGCGGAAAACAATATGATGATGAACCGGGACTCATTGAAGATAGTCCGAATCACCGCCGACCGGGGAAAGCCGCTGAAGCGGTTCAGGCCCCGGGCCCGAGGCCGTATGGCGCGGATTCTCAAGCCAACTTGCCACCTGACCGTGGTGGTCAACGACGAAGAGGAGGCCTAGACCATGGGCCACAAAACCCACCCCTTGGGGTTTCGGCTTGGTATCATCAAGGACTGGAAGACCCATTGGTACGCCAATAATGCCAGTTCCTATCGGCGCCTGGTGTTGGAAGACCTGCGGCTGCGGGACAGCATCCGCGATGAATACAAGGGGTTTGCCGATGCGGGGATCTCCCGGGTGGAAATTGACCGGGGCGCCCAGGACAGTGTCATCAATATCCATTCCGCCCGTCCGGGTATCCTCATCGGCCGGGATGGCGAGCGGGTCAAAAACCTGCGGGGCAAATTGGAAGGGATAACCGGGCGGAGGATCCAACTCAACATCATTGAAGTTGAACAGCCGGAGATCGACGCCTACCTGGTGGGCCGGAACATCGCCGACCAGTTGGAGCGGCGGGTGGCTTACCGCCGGGCCATGAGGCAGGCGGGCCAGAGGGCCATGCAGGGAGGAGCCCAGGGCATCAAGATAATCGTCAAGGGGAGGATCTCCGGCTCGGAGATCGCCCGGGTCGAGAAGTTCATGCTGGGCCGAGTCCCCCTTCACACGCTGAGGGCCGATATAGAGTATGCCTTAGCCGAAGCCCACACCGCCATGGGCAGGGTGGGAGTGAAGGTATGGGTGTACAAGGGCGATATTCTGCCTCCGCCTCCAGAGGTGGTCGAAGAATTGGAGACCATTGAGGTCACGGTTCAGGCTGGCGAGCCAGACGAAGAAATCCTGACAGATGACGACATTTAGCGGCAAAACCGGTAACGGCTATTTGGGTGGCCACGCGGTTAGCTGGCCGGTTGGCCGAGGGTCCGGCGTCACACAATGAGGAGCACCTGATGTTACAGCCCAAGCGCACGAAATTCCGGAAACAATTCCGGGGCCGCCGGAAAGGCGCCGCCACCGGAGGCAATACCGTTGCCTTTGGAGAATTCGGCCTTAAGGCAATGGGTGCGGACTGGATAACTGCCCGGCAGATAGAGGCGGCCCGAGTCGCCGTTACCCGTCACCTAAAAAGAGGCGGCCAAGTCTGGGTCCGGGTGTTTCCGGATAGGTCGGTCACCAAAAAGGCGGCTGAAACCCGTATGGGCGGAGGCAAGGCGGCGGTGGATTATTGGGCGGCCGTGGTAAAACCGGGACGCATCCTCTTTGAGGTGGCCGGTGTTCCCCAACAGGAAGCCTTGAGGGCCCTGAAATTAGCCGCGCATAAACTGCCTATCCCCACCAAGACGGTGCATCGAGACCGGATGGCGGTCTTGGCCGGCGGCGGCGGTTAAAGGGAGTTGGCAGTGTCGATATCTGAAACCAGGGCCCTGACCGACGAACAACTCCATGAGGAGTTGGCCAAGTCCTACCAGGATATGATGAACCTTAGGTTCAGGGCGGCCACAAATCAGCTTCCCAATACGAATCTGCCCCGGTTGCTTCGAAGATCCATTGCGCGTCTAAAAACGGTGATGCGCGAACGACAATTGGTGGAGGGCTAACTTGGCCAGATCTATGAGAAAGGTCCGCATCGGTTCGGTGGTGGGGACGGCACGAGAAAAAACCGCAGTGGTGGAGATGGTGTGGAAACAACGACACCGTCTCTACCGCAAACAGATGCGCCGGGTGGCCCGGTTCCAGGTCCACGACCCGGAAAACCGGTGCCAGTTGGGTGACCTGGTCCGTATCGAGGAAACCAGGCCCATCTCGAAGACCAAGCACTGGCGCCTTATGGAAATAATACAGAGCCGGCAGGTGGCCGACGTGGCCCCCATGGAGTTGGAATCCGACGCGGTGATCGTTACTCCCGAGTCTGACGCGGTGGAAGATACGCCCGCCGACGTGGTGGATGACCCATCTTCCGCGGACCCGGCGGCTGGAGATTCGCCGGAAGAGACCCCAACCGGTGATACTGGGGATGATGCCCCAGAAACGGCGGTCGACACGCCAACGAATGAAGCCGACGATGATGCCCCAGAAGCTGGGGATGAAACCTCAACGGATGACACCTCAGGGGATGAAGCTTCTGACGAAGCCCCAGCGGAAGACGCTGTTGCCGATGAAACCTCGGCTGTAGCGTCTGATGAATCCACCGCAGACCAGGAAACCCAACAAGAAGAAGACGAAACGTCCAAACAAGACGTGGAAGTCTCGGAAGCTCAGGAAGACGAGGACGGCCAGCGATGATTCAGACCTATACCCGCCTGACGGTGGCGGACAATAGCGGAGCTAAAGTCATCCGCTTGATAAATATACCGGGCAGCGGCCGCCGCAGGTACGCCCACGTGGGCGATATCGTGGTTTGCAACGTCCGGGAAGCAGCGCCCAATTCGCCGGTCAGGAAGGGCGAGGTGGTGAGGGCGGTGGTGATCCGCCAGGCCCAAGGCAGGCGCCGGCCCGACGGCACCTACATCAAATTTGACGACAATGCCGCCGTGTTGCTTCTGGAAAACCAGCTGCCCCGGGGCACCCGGATCTTCGGACCGGTGGCCCGCGAGCTACGGGACAAAGGGTTCATGCGCATCATTTCCCTGGCTCCGGAGGTGGTATAATGCGCATCCGCAGCGGGGACACCGTTTTGGTGGTGGCCGGAAAGGATAAAGGCAAAACCGGCAGGGTGGATAGGCAAGACACCAAGACGAACCGGGTGGTGGTAGAGGGTGTAAACATGGTCACCAGGCACGTCAAGCCCCGGCCCGGGGTACGTCAAGCAGGCCGTATACAGCAGGAAGCGGCCATCCACGTCTCAAACGTCGTGCTGCTGTGCAATAAATGCAACCAGCCCACCAAGCCGAAGATAGTTTTCCTAGAGACGGGCTCCCGGGTTAGAAGCTGTCCCAAGTGTCAGGAAGTCATCGACGATGTTGCATAGCGATCAGATGGAGGAAACAACGGGCGAACCCGAAGAGACTTCCCAGTCAGACGCCTCGAATCAGGAAGAAGATGCGGTAGCCGAAATTGCCCAGGACGGCGATTCCGGAGAGACACCCCAGGAAAGTCAACCGGATGAGGCTCCGCCACCGGCCCGGCGGCGCCAGCGCGCAGCCTCGGGAACCCGGCCGGCCCGTGGCCGCAGGGCCACTGCCGCGGCTGCCGAGGAAACTGCCGCCGAAGACGGGGATGGGGATGTTCCTTCCCCTCGGCTGCGGGCCATGTACCGTGATGAGATCATTCCCAGCATGATGCGGGATTTTGGGTTCACCAACCCCATGCAAGTGCCCAAAGTCCAAAAGATAGTGCTTAACATCGGCCTGGGTGAGGCCTTGACCAACGGCCGCGCGATGGAGAACGCCACCCGTGACCTGGGGACCATCGCCGGCCAAAAACCGGTGATCACCCGGGCGCGGAAATCCATAGCGGGATTCAAGTTACGTGAAGGCAACCAAATAGGGACCTCGGTCACCCTGCGGGGGGCCCGCATGTATCACTTTCTAGACCGGTTCATCAACACGGCCCTGCCCCGTATCAGAGACTTTAGAGGACTTCCCCGCGGAGGGTTCGACGGCCGCGGGAATTTTTCCATGGGCATTCGGGAGCAGATCATATTCCCTGAGATCGATTACAACCAAATCGACCGGCTACGGGGTCTGCAGGTGACCATAACCACGTCCGCGAGAAACGATTCCGAGGCCATCCGTCTGCTGGAGCTGTACGGGATGCCATTCATCAAGGAAACGTAAGGGAGGCCCAGTGGCCAAGGCATCCAAAATTCAAAAGTGGTTGCGGGAGCCCAAATATCCCGTGCGCAAAAACAGCCGCTGCCACCGGTGCGGCCGGCCCAGGGCGTACATTCGCTATTTTGGCCTGTGCCGGATCTGCTTCAGACAGCTGGCCCTGGCCGGTGAATTGCCCGGGGTGCGAAAAGGTAGTTTGTAGATCGCAGTTTTTAGATCGCCTGGCCGTATGGGGGAACGCCCTGAAAGAGGCAACCCAGAGGCACAGGCAGCAAGGTTAAAGATATGCCAGTCACCGATCCAATAGCCGACATGTTAACGCGCATCCGAAACGCGATTCAAATGCGCCACGAAACCGTCACGATGCCCCACTCCAAGATGAAGGTGTCCATCGCCAGGATATTCAAGGAGCAGGGATTTATCCGTGATTTTGATACCCCTCGGGGCAAACTCCACCAGATGTTAAGGGTGCATCTGGCCTACCGGGAACACCGCGAACCGGCCATAGTAGGATTGAAACGCGTCAGCAAGCCGGGCCTCAGGATCTATGTGGGCCGCGGGGAGATCCCGCGGGTCTATGGCGGTTTGGGCATAGCTGTAGTTTCGACATCCAACGGGGTCATGTCCGGCCGGCAGGCGTGGCGTGAAGGTGTCGGAGGAGAATTGATCTGTTATGTCTGGTAACGGCGTCCAAGGCGAACAGCGAACACTCTCCCGCATAGGCAGGAAACCCATCCCGGTGCCCGCCGGGGTTGAGGTGGAAATCGGCTCCGGAGAGGTTACGGTCAAAGGACCGCTGGGCTCCTTGACCCAGACCTACCATCCGGAGGTCAATGTGCGGTTGGAAGACGGCAATGTGATAGTGGAGCGCCTTTCCCAGCGCAAATTCCACCGGTCGTTGCACGGATTGACCAGGAGTTTGATCGCCAATGCCGTTACCGGAGTCACCGAAGGCTATACCAAGACTTTGGAGTTGATGGGTGTCGGTTACCGGGTCCAGGTGACTGGTGACGGCATCACCCTCAGCGTGGGCTATTCCCACACGGTGGAGATCCATCCTCCAGAAGGCGTCACCATGGAAGTGGAAGGCAACAACCGGGTCCACGTCCGTGGGATCGATAAACAACTAGTGGGCAGCTTGGCGGCTCAGGTGAGAAAAGTACGGCCGCCCAATGCCTATAAAGAGAAGGGAATCAGGTATTCCGACGAGATTCTGCATCTCAAACCTGGAAAGGCAGCGGCTCGCAAAGCCTAGGTGCGGCCGGGCAGTTTCCCTCAACATTCCGGAGAGTCAAAAGCGAATGCCCAAGGATAGAAACGCAGTCAAACTCAGGACAGTCCGCCACATCCGGTTGCGGAAAAAGCTGTCGGGAAACGCAGCCCGGCCCAGGTTGTGTGTTTTTCGTAGCCTGAAGCATATCTATGCCCAGGTCATCGACGATACCGCGGGCAACACACTGGCCGCTGCCTCCAGCCATGAGGCGGTCAAACCGGGAGACGGAACCTCCAAGATCGGAGCGGCGGCTGCGGTGGGGAAACTGGTGGCCGAAAGGGCCAAGGCCGTGGGAGTTACCACGGTGGTTTTCGACCGGGGTGGGTACAAGTTCCACGGCAGGGTCAAAGCGTTGGCCGAAGCAAGCCGAGCGGAAGGCATCGTTTTCTAGATATTTTACAAGTGATCGGGGCAAGCGGCCGAGCCGCTGTTTAATTTCGGAGGAATAGATTTCTAATGCAGTCTTTCGGTGACCGAGGTTCCTTTGGGCGGCAACGCTACGAGGAAACAGGCGGATTTTCCGAGCGTGTGGTCTATACCCGGCGCATTGCCAAAGTCGTCAAAGGTGGCCGCCGCATGAGGTTTAACGCCTTGGTGGTGGTTGGCGATGGACAGGGCCAGGTTGGCGCGGGCCTCGGAAAGGCTTTGGTGATCCCCGATGCCGTCAGGAAGGGCAATGCTATTGCCCGGGCCAACACCATAACGGTCCCCATGAAGGGAAGCACCATTCCCCAGATGATCACGGTGAAAAAGGGCGCTACCATTGTGATAATCAAACCGGCCCGTGAAGGCACCGGAGTCATTGCCGCCGCAGCGATGAGGGCCATTTTGGAACTGGCCGGGGTGAAAGATGTGGTGGGCAAAACTTTGGGTTCTCGTAATCCGATCAACATGGTCTATGCCACGTTGGAGGCATTGCGACAGCTCCGGGACCCGGAGGTCGAATTGGCGAAGAGAGCCGCCGCAATGGCCGCCGCCACGCCTGTCGCCACCGCCCGTAGATGACCGGTGTTCGCATCGAAAGCTGAGTCGAAAGGCTGAGTAGAAAAACTGAATAGATCAGAAAGGTAGGACCAATCCTTTAGGGATTATCATGGCTCAACTTAAAATCACCTGGAAAAAGAGTTGGATCGGTTGCCCCGAGTCTCAGCGCCGGATCATCAAATCCTTGGGGTTGCACCGCCTCAATCACAGCGTGATCCATGGGGACACGCCGTCGATACGCGGGATGGTGAACAAGGTTCCCCACTTGGTGATCGTCGAAGCCATCGAGTAGAAGCAAAAATCAACCCGATTGGCATTTAAACTGAAACCGGATAGATATCCTAAGAGGCACAACGGATGATGGAGCATAGACTGGCCCCTCCTAAAGGCGCCAGAAAGCGAAGAAAGCGTATCGGCAGGGGCGATGCCGCCGGTCAGGGCAGTACCGCTGGCCGGGGTATGAAAGGCCAAAAATCCCGCGCCGGACACAGTTCCCAGAAAGGTTTTGAAGGGGGCCAGTTGCCCCTGATCAAAGGTCTCCCCATGTTAAGGGGATTTACCAACATCTTTAAAGTCTATTATTCCCTGGTCGGCCTGGACGCCCTGAACGGCTTTGACGACGGCCAGAGGATAACGCCCGAGGACCTGGTCGATAAGCAGATCTTGCGAAATTTGAAGCAACCTGTGAAGGTCGTGGGCAACGGTGAGATCACCAAAGCGGTGACCGTGGCCGCCCACAAATTCACGCGCTCCGCTAAGGAAAGAATAGAGGCGGCAGGTGGAAGGGTAGAGGAGCTGTAACCGGCATGATGGCGGCCGAGACCCAGGGAGGGCGGTATCCCCGTTTAGTTCAGGCGGCAATTGACGCTTTTAGCTTGCCGGACCTGCGCGCCAAGATTCTGTTCACGCTGGCGATGCTGGTGGTGTTCAACAACAGTCCTATCGGGTCCGCGGTGTCCCTGATCGGAATGATGTTGTGCCTGGCCGCAGTGTTTGTGCTTCTGCAGGCGCATTTCCTGGCGGCCCTGCAGGTCATCATTTACGCGGGCGCCATCATGGTCCTGTTCATGTTCGTCATCATGCTCCTCAATTTGAGTGACGACGACAAGGAATGGAAAGCCCGCGACCGAAATCTGTTTTTATCCGTTACCGCCGGCCTTCTGATCATCGGGGTCCTGTACAAATTCCTCGATATCACTTCCAGCACCGAGTTCAATTCGCCGGCCAAGGTACCGGATAGTTTTGGGACCGTCGCCGAAGTGGGCAGAGCCCTGTTTACGGACTTTGTTTTGCCCTTTGAAGTGGCCTCCATCCTACTGCTGGTGGCCATGATAGGTGCGGTGGTTTTAGCGAAATCGAAAGTGGACTGACTCATGGTGCCTTTATCTCATTTTCTGATTTTGAGCGCGACTCTGTTTTCCATAGGTGTGCTGGGGGTCTTGATCCGCAGAAACGCCATCGTCGTGTTCATGTCTGTTGAGATCATGCTCAACGCGGTCAACATTTCCCTGATCGCCTTCGACCGTTACCTGAACCAACATGACGGCCAGATTTTCAGCTTCATGGTGATGGCCGTGGCCGCGGCGGAGGTTTCGGTCGGGCTGGCGATTGTGATCGCCATGTTCCGCAACAAGCCCACGGTGAACCTGGATGAATTCAACCTGATGAAGTGGTAGGGATTTTATGGACCTGTTTCAATTAGCATTTCTAGTGCCCCTGTTTCCGTTGATCGGTTCCATCAT
>JADFPM010000289.1 GCA_022562335.1 Chloroflexota bacterium | reverse complement strand
CATCTTAGCTTGATTGAAGAAGATGCGGCCAAAGTGGTCCCGGTCGGGAAACACCTCGGCCTGCAGCGGCAGGAACGCGCCGCCCGAGTCCACCAGGTAGATGCAGGGCAGGCCGTTGGCCAGGGCGATCTCCTGGGCCCGCAGGTGTTTTTTAACGGTGATGGGATAATAGGTGCCGCCCTTCACGGTGGCATCGTTGGCCACGATCACAACCTCTTTACCGTGCACCACGCCGACGCCGGTGACGATGCCCGCCGAATTGTCCTCGTTGTCGTACATGTCCCAGGCCGCCAGAGGACTGAGTTCCAGGAAGGGGGAGCCGGGGTCCAGGAGGGTTTCGATACGGTCCCGCACCAGCATCTTGCCCCGGCTCCGGTGCAGCTCCACCCGCTCCGGGCCTCCACCTTCTCGCACCGAGGACAGCCGGTCCTTCAGTTCCGCCACCAGGGCCGCCATGCGTTCCCTGTTCTCGGCAAACTGGGGGCTTTGGGTTTGCACGCTGGATTCGATCAGGTCCATATCAGCCTTTCCATATAAGACTTCCGGCGCCCCTGTGCGCTGTAGCTTCAGCAACCGGAGACGTGACACCGGCGCAATTGATTTTATACCCTGGGATGGAACTGGGTGGGTTTTGGCTGGTGACTAAGATTCAAAGCGCTCCGGGCACTGGGCTGATTTTAGGCTATAATCATTGCCCACGGATCATCATCGAGGAGGCTAAACCATGGGATCGATCAGACTTTACACCGGCGACGATGGGAAGTCCCATATCGAAGAGATAGACCCGACGACCCATCCCGCCTGGACCGCCCTCCACGAGGCCAAGGGCATCGTGTTCCGGTCATCTCCTCCGGGCAGGTTCAGCGACTGGCACATCGCGCCCAGGCGCCAGTACATCATCACCCTGTCCGGCCAGGGAGAGATAGGATTGGAGGACGGGACCACCCACATCCTGGGTCCGGGAGACGTCAACCTGGCCGAAGACACGACCGGCAAGGGCCACACCACCCGCGTGATCGGCGACGTGCCCAGGGTGACCGCCACGGTACATCTGGAAGATTAGATAAATCCAAGGGCCGGTTAGATCCCGGTATCGGCAACAACCTGAAACGCCCCGCGGACATGTTATTTAGCAGCCGCGGGGCGTTTTAATGCTTTCTGCCCCAACCCATGCCTTGTTGAGCCTGCGGCAGCAGATGCCCCACCCAATGTCATGTTGAGCCAGCGGCACCGGATGTCCTAACCAATGTCATGTTGAGCCAGCCGCAGCGGCGAAACATCTGGGGAGGGGGACGTCCCCATGCCCCCCAGACCCTTCGGCTGCGCTCAGGGTGACATGGTTGGTGGGGGCGGTCATGAGGCATCACGGCGTCCAGGCCCGGGCTGCGATGCCCTCAATGTCGGAAACCACGTCGATGACCGCCGGCTTGCCCGATGCCATGGCCTCTTCGATGGCGCTTTGGATCTGGTTTGGTTGATCCACCCGGATCCCAAAGCAACCCATGTCCTGGGCGATCTTGGCGAAATCCGTATCGGGGAAGACCCAGAGCTCGTCGACGTTGCCGGACTCGCCCTGGTAATACCGCTCGTTCCCGTGTTTTTCCTGGTTCAGCGAGTGGTTGTTGTTCACCACGGTGACCGTGTTGATGCCGTACCGGGCGGCGGTCTCCAACTCGGTCAGGTGGTACCAGAATCCGCCGTCGCCGGTGAAGCACACCACCGGGCGTTCCGGCAAAGCGCACTTGGCCCCCAGGGCAGCGGGAAAGGCCCAACCCAATGAGCCGGCGCATCGTAGAAACATCTGCTCCTGGTTTTTAACGTCAACCATCGTCCCAGTCCAGATGCCTGAGTGCCCCGTGTCCGTCACCAACACGCCGTCCGAGGGCAGATAATCCGCTATCTCCTTACAAAGCCGTTCCGGCCTGATGGGCGAGCCATCGGAATTCACCTGGGGCGCCACGTCGTCCCGCCAGTCCTTCACCAATTGTTGGGCCCGGTTGACCCAATCGGTGCGCGGACCCAGCGGCTCCATGCTCTCGATCAGCTTCCTGAGCGACGCCCGGGCATCGCCCTGCAGACCCACCTGGATGGGATAGCTGCGGCCCAGTTCCGCCGGGTCGATGTCCAACTGGATCACCGGCGTCCCCGGCGCCGGTATCTGCCATTCGGTGGTGACCTGGCTGCCCGTATGGCTGCCGATGAAGAAGACCAGGTCGGCTTCGGATACCACCTGGTTGGCGCAACGGCGGGAATAGGTGCCGCACACCCCCACGGCCAGGGGATGGTTGTCGGGGATGGTGCCTTTGGCGTTGAGGGAGGTCGCCACCGGGATGGAAAGCATCTCGGCCAGCTCGACCACTTCTTTCTGAGCGCCGGACGAGACGACGCCTCCGCCGGCGACGATGACCGGGCGGCGTGCGCCCGACAGCACCCTGGCGGCATCTCTGATCATTTCGGTTTCCGGTTCTCCCCGGAAGGGAGGCACGTGGGTGAATGGGGCTTCGACAGCCGTGTCCAGATCGGCTTCGACGTCCATGATCTCATTTCCCGTCGCGCCCTGGAGGTCCAGATGCACCGGGCCGGGGGCCCCGGACGTGGCCTCCCGGAATGCCTGCCGCAACAAGATGGGCAATTGCTCCACCGAGTCGACCAACGCGCTGTATTTGGTGACGGCGGAGAAGGGCTGGACGTGGTCGATCTCCTGGTAGGAGTGCCGCGTATGCTGCATCGAATTGCGCCGCCCGGTCAGGGCGACCACGGGAGACCCGCCCAGGTAGGCGTCCTGTAGACCGGCGGCCAGGTTGGCGGCCCCCACGTTCTGGGCCATGCATACCGCAGGCCGGCGGGCCGCCCGGGCGTAGCCGTCGGCCATGTAGGCCGCCGCCTTTTCTCCGTGGGTCATGATGCGGCGAATGCCAACCTTCTCCATCTCCACCAGGGCCCGCGTGACGATCATGGGCATGTAAAAGGCGTGGGTGACCCCATACCCTTTCATGGTCTCGGCCAAATACTGCGCGCCGGTCATCTTAGGCATAACACCGCCTCCCATTGTGAACGATTTCCGAGAGTCTATCACAAGATTGCGACGCCTAGGGGGAGGCCGCAGGAACAATGGCACGTGGCGCTGGGTCCGTCCAACGCGCGGTGACAAATCTATTAAGCTTCGTCCCATGCCC
>JADFPM010000033.1 GCA_022562335.1 Chloroflexota bacterium | reverse complement strand
CCTTTGCAAAGGGGAAGACCCTGGCCACCTTTCATAAGGATCGTTGGGGGGATTTCGTCCACCCGCTCTCGCAGCCAGTCCGCTAGAGGTGCAGCTTCATGCCGTTGTGGGAATTGATGAAACCCAACTGTTGGTAGAACCTCAGCGCATCGGGTCTCCGTTGGTCCGTGGTCAGCTGTATCAGATGGGCGCCCTTGTCTTTGGCCCGTTGGATGGCGTACTGGAATATCTCCTTTCCAAGTCCCTTGCCTCTCCAGCCAGAATTTACCCGGACCGCCTCTATTTGGGCCCGGACGCCCCCTCGGTAGGTCAGGTATTGGATGAAGCTCAGATGAAAGGTCGCGGCTATCTCACCGTCCAGTTCCACCACCGTCAATTCCTGGTTCTCGTCGCTGACGATCTTCCTAAAGGCATCGACGTAGCTTTGGGGCAGGGGGACCCGGAAGTCCTCTCTGGAAGCGCCCAACTCGTCGTCCGCCAACATCTCAACGATGGCTGGCAGGTCCGATTCCTCAGCGAGCCTATAATCCAAACGGGTTTTCATATTGGCATACCCTTGATCAGTGGTTTTCATTGAATGAGTCCGGGAATGAGTCCGGGAATGAGTCCGGGAATGAGTCCGGCCAAAGAGTCCGGCCAAAGAGTCCGTCCCACCCGGTGCAAAATCCCAATGGCTGGACCAAGAAACTACATCAAAACCATATATCCAAAATGGACCATCCTTCGACAGGCCCAGGACCAACGGGCGGAAAGACCCTCATCCGTTCGTGGTGAGCCCTTCGGCTTCGCTCAGGACAAGCTTGTCGAACCACCTGTCGAGAAAGGCACTAACGTGCCTCCCACAATGTGACTAGGCTATACTATACTGCCGCCAGCGGCCTGCGGACATTGGTTGTTTGAGGATTGATATGCCAGACTCGCGAAGCAGATTAGAAGGAAAAGTTGCCATAGTCACCGGGGCCGGCGCCACGGGCAGCGGCGATTTCGTGGGGATCGGACAGGCCATATCCATCCTTTTCGCCCGCCAGGGGGCCAAAGTCCTGCTGGTGGACCGGGACGAGAAGAACGCCGAGATCACCCTGGCCAACATCAAGGAAGAGGGGGGCGATGCCTCGATCCTGGTTGGCGACGTGACCAGCGCCTCGGACTGCCAGGAGATGGCCCAGGCCGCCGTGTCCCGTTACGGCAGGCTAAACGTATTGGTCAACAACGTGGGCATCAGCGGACCCGGTTCCGTCACCGACGTGGATGAGGCTTTCTGGGACACCGTCATCGACGTAAACCTTAAAAGCGTGATGCTCACCAGCAAATACGCCATCCCCCTCATGATCGAAGACGGCGGCGGCTCCATCATCAACCTGTCCTCCATCGTGGGCCTGCGGGCCGGGAGCGGCAGGCCCAGTCATGCCTACGCCGCCTCCAAAGGCGGGATAATCGGCCTCAGCAATTCCATGGCGGTGCACTACGGCCGGGACAATATCCGGGTCAACTGCATCGCGCCGGGACACATACGCAGCCCCATGGTGGCGCGGCATTCCACCGATGAGATGCTGGAGTTGCGGAGGAGGGCCGGGCCTTTGGGAACCGACGGCACGCCCTGGGACGTGGCCTGGGCCATCGCCTTTCTGGCATCTGAAGAATCCCGCTGGATATCCGGGGTCACCCTGCCGGTGGACGCCGGGTTATTGGCGGCCACGCCGCTGGCCATGTTTCCCCTGCTGAAGGACCCGGAATGATCTGCTGAAATAGCAGTGACCGGGAAATCAGGCCATTCATTACCCACATCTAAGACCCGGCGGCGGCATACCCCCAAGGGAGGCAACACGCTTTTGACCAAAATCATATATGGCGACCGTATCGGGAAACTTGCGGTTCTTCGGCCTTCCAGTTGCGCCGTGATCTTTGACTCCGCTGGGGAGAAAGTGCTGATCACCCGCCGGTCGGACAACGGCCAATGGTGCCTTCCCGGGGGAGGGATGGACCCGGGAGAAAGCGCTGAAGAAACATGTGCCAGGGAGGTGCTGGAGGAAACCGGGCTGGTGGTGGAAATCGTCAGGCTCATCGGGGTCTACTCGAACCCCCACAGAATCATAGAATACGCCGACGGCAACCGTTTCCAGGGGGTGACCATGAGTTTTGAAGCCAAACCGATCGGCGGGGAACTGAGATTGACCGATGAGACCACCGCCTTTGGATACTTCACCATGGATGAGATGAAACTGATGGATTTGATGGGGGCGAATGTCCAACGGGTGGCGGACGCCTTTGCCCGGCAAGAGGCGGCGTTCCTGGGTTAATGCCCCTGTTGCCTTGTGAAGTTGGCCTCTCCTTGGGGAAATGCGAGGCGAATCTTATCTGGTGGACAACCAAGCCCAGGTCAAGCTAACATTCTGGTTCATATCTCACGGGTAACCCACGGAGGTGCTTCTTGTACACGACCATCAGCCCAGCCACGCTCAAGGCCTTGCAAGGAATAGACGGCCCCAGCATCTGCAACGCCATTGAAGGATTTAACTTCCGCCCCAAAAATGAGGGGTTCATGATGCCGGAGATACAGACGGCATTCCGGGACTTTCCCCCGGTGGTGGGATACGCCGTCACCGGAGTCATCAGCGCCAACGCTCCCGAGGGCCGCAACGTGGCCAGGGAGGAATGGTGGGACCTGATCGCGTCGGTCCCGGAACCCAGGTTCATCATTCTTCACGACATCGACAATCCGCCCATCGGCGCCTACTGGGGCGAAGTGCAGGGCAATATACACAAAGCTCTGGGAGCGGTGGCGGTGGCCACCGACGGCACCGTCAGGGACTTGGACGAGGTGCACGAACTTGGGTTTCAATTCTTCGCCAAGCACATCTCCGTGTCCCACGCCTACACGCATCTGGTTGAGATAGGCATACCCGTCAGCGTCGGCGGGCTGACCGTCACCACCGGCGATCTGATCCACGGCGACAAACACGGCGTGACGTCCATTCCCTTCGAGCTGGCCGACAAGATCCCGGACATGGTCAGCACCATCGCCGACTACGAGAAAAAGACCATCGACGTCTGTCAATCGCCTTCCTTCTCCCTGGAAAAGTTAAAAGAGGTCGCCAAGATCACCCGGCCGTACTGACGTTCTTCTCTGGTGCAGGTAGAAAACCCGGCATGCTGCAACGCCGGGTTTTTTAATGGGAACACATATTCCCATATCGGCCCGGCCCCGGGGCGCACGTTTAATCACTGGGCAACCCTCCCACCGCCTCGTCCAAAGTGATCACCGGGTAGAATGCCGCCGTGTTCCAAACCGCCAGGCCCAGGTCCACGGTGGCGTCATCCACGGCATGGGCGTTGGGTGCGTCGATCACCATGAACGTCATGTGCGCCGACTTGCTGACCCAACCGCCTTGAAAGGTGCAACCGTGGCTTTTCAAGACATCGGTCATGGTGGCGGCCATGGTGACCACCCGGTCGCGGATCTCGGTGGCGACGCCGGGGCACTGCTGCGGGGTATGGCTCAAAGACAGCATGTACAACATTGGATCCCTCCTGTGATTCCTCTTCCGATTAGCATTCTGTGGACAAACAGGCACGGATTATATACCGTGGTACGTCTCGAATGGAGTGTTATACCACCGTAAATCCAGGATCAAAAGCTAGGAGGAAGTCATGAGAGTCATCCGAATATCCGAGGTGGAGATCGTCCCCATCGACACGGCCACGCCGATCCCCGGCTGGACCGGAGGCGCGGTGCGCCGCACCCGGCAGAACCTGCTTCCCGAGGGCGCCAGCAAGAATTTCAGCAGCAGCGTGGTTAACTTTGAACTGGGCGCCACCACCGGCTGGCACAAGCACACCAGCGACCAGATATTGGTGATCACCGCCGGGGCCGGCATCGTGGCCAACGAGCATGAAGAGCATGAGGTGGTGGTGGGCGACGTGGTGCATATCATGGAAGGGGAAAACCACTGGCACGGGGCCAAAAAAGAGTCTTCCATGTCCCACATCACAATAACGGCGGTCTAGGGCGACCCCCTCACTCGTAAATCACCCGGAAATAACGTCCCCACGGGGCTTTGCCTCAAAACTGTCATTCTGAGGAGCGCAGCGACCGAAGAATCTAAAATCGTTGAAGTGGAGCCCCATTTGGCGAGCCTATACTCACGATTTTAGACCCTTCGTTGCGCTCGGGGTGACACATTTTGGGGAGTTCTGAGGGAAAGACAGCCGCAAGCATTCCAATGGAGGCGATATCATGCCCATTTACCGTTTATATTCCGGTGGCGACGGCGAGTCCCACATCGAGCAAATGGACTTGGTTTCCCATCCGGAGTTGACCTCTGCCCTGGCCACCACGGATATAACGTTTCGAGAATCGCCTCCGGGAAGGTTCAGCGATTGGCATACGGCGCCCCGCCGCCAGTACATCATCACCATCTCCGGCCATTCGGAGATCGGGCTGGGAGACGGGACCATAGTGCACTATGGTCCGGGAGACGCCCGGCTGGTGGAGGACACCACCGGCCACGGCCACACCACCCGCACCGTGGGAAACGAGCCGGTGGTCACCTGTGTCATACCACTGGCGAACCAGTAAAGCCCCCCCTAAACGGGCAAAGGCGTTTCGGCCGGCTGGGCGGGCAACTCGACCCCAAAAGCGTTGACGTTGAAGGCCAGCATGGCGTAGCAGCCCAACAGATTGGTCAACTCGGTCAGACCCAATACCCCAAATTGGGCCAGGGCCGCGTCGAAATGAGCCTGAGTCACCCGGTGGGTGCGGAAGAAATCCTGGCCGTAGTTCACCACCGCCGCTTCATCATCCGCCAGGCCGGGCAGGTCTTTTTTGTCCCGCAGCGCGTCGACTATCTCATCTTTCAGGCCGGCCCGGCGGGCCGCCGGGGCGTGGGCGTTCCATATGAACTGGCAGTCGTTCTCCCGGGCCGCCAATATCATGCCCAACTCTCTGATACGGGGTTCCAAGGAAGTCTCGGTTCGTAAAAACAAGGCCAGACCCAGGGCGCGTTTCGCCACCTCGGGAGCGTTTAGCATGACGGAGCCGGGACCGCCGGTGGGCACCTCTCCCCGGTCCTTTATCAATTCGTCGAAGGCTGCCCTCTGGTTTTCAGGAATGTCATCTCGGTTCAACGCTGGTACACGAGCCATAAAATCCTCCACGCTTTGACAAATTCGGTCTAGGAACGCCGGGTGAGGGCCAGTATACGCCATCACCCCAACCGCGGCTCGCCACAGGTGATACAACCCGTGTGCCCGGTTCAACCGATTGCCGCTGCCGCACTCGTCGTGTAGAATGCGCCACGAGTAAAGCCACTCTTTTGAGAATACCGTAACCGTTTTTAGGAGGCGCCCAAATGGATCTGGGATTGAAGGGGAAACATGCTCTGGTCGCCGGGGGCAGCCGGGGCATCGGCAAAGCCATAGCCCGCGATCTGGCTCAAGAAGGGGTGGACGTGGTCATCGTCTCCCGCACCTTCGCCGATCTGGAGCAAACGGCTAAAGAGATCGAGGACGAGACGGGGGCAAAGGTCATACCCATCGCGCTGGACGTGACCTCGACCGAGCAGGTGAACCGGGTGGTGGCTGAAGCTTCGGATAAGCTGGGCGGCCTGCACATCCTGGTGAACAGCGCCTCTCTTCCCGGTGGTTCCGCCTCGGCCGTGGGGCCCATAGAGACGGTGAACGAAGACGACTTGATGAGCGATTTCGACGTCAAATACGTGGGGGCGCTGCGGTGCGCCCGGGCCGCCATCCCGTTCATGAAGGAACAGGGTTGGGGCCGCATCATCAACATCAGCGGCGGCAACGCCCGAAACGCCGGCAACCTCAGCGGCGGGGCCCGCAACGTGTCCATGGTGCACCTGACCAAGACCTTGTCCAACCAGGTAGGCCGTTTCGGTATAACCGTCAACTGCATCCACCCGGGGACCACCCGCACCGAACGCACGCCCGAATTGTTGGCCGCCCGGGCCGCCCAGCTGGGCGTAACCCCCGAGGAAGCGGAGCAACAGGACTTCGCCCACGGCTCCCCCCGGGGCAATGCCATCTGCCGGATGGTGGATGCCTCGGAAATAGCCTATTTGACCACCTTCCTGGCTTCGGATAAAGCCTGGGCCATCACCGGAGAGTTGATCGCCGCCAACGGCGGGGTGGGCAACAGCGTCTATTACTGAATCTCGAGCAAACCTTCCGCGGTGTCTGTCAACATGATGGGGGTAAGTGTGGCTGGATTTAGATCATCCAGCCACTTTTTTGTTGGCGGCTTTCGACTCCGCCTGTAGCCACAATGATATTTGTTATACAATCGCCAGATACTGCCGGGAATTGTAACAATATCGAGATGCCAATCGCTCCCGTATTGGGTATATTCGTGGCAGTCAATTAACACAAAGATTCAAAACCCCGAATCAGCAACCGGCCAATAAATCAATCCTGGCTCGATGTCAGGTTTTTATAGGTTTTAGGCGTGAGTGCAACAAAAGTTCTCGGGCGCCTGCTTTCGGCTTTGCCGTTTACCCACCTGCCGTTGGGAATCAAATCCCCCTTCCTTTCTCTGGCGTCGATGTCACGTCATATCCTGAGTTGCTTTGTACGTAATCGCCGTCTGGAGGAGGAGATGGCGGTGGTGTACGAGGTGGGCAGGATCGTGACGTCCACCCTAGACATCCAGCAGGTCTACGAGGAATTTGCCGCCCAACTGAAAAAGCTGGTCGACTTCGACCGAATTGGAATCAATGTCATAGACCGTGAGGCAGGGACCGCATCGTTGAAATACGTCTCTGGCCTTGGCCCTCCGGTTACAGACGCGAGCCAGGCTAGGCCCATAAATAGCCTTCGGGTTCGAGATCTAATCAAATCGGGCCGGACAATCGTGGTAGACGACCTGTCAGACACAACCCCGTTTCCCTTGGACCAGACATACCTTGATGCCGGGCTCAATTCTTTGATCACCGTTTCCCTTATCTCGAGTGGGCGCACCATAGGGACGTTGATCCTACGTTCTTGCAGAGTGGGCGCATACGGTGCTCGGGAGGAGGCTATTCTCGAGATCCTGGCAAATCAAATCGCCCCGGCGGTTGAGAACGCCTGGCTTTATGAAGAAAGCATCCAAAGTCAGCGGGCGTTTCAAGCGAGCGACGCCCGGTTCCGTCTTTTGATGAAGCAGGCTGCCGACCCCCTATTCCTAAGCGATCCCGACGGCAGGTTAGTGGATGTCAACGACCTGGCCTGCCAGGGCCTTGGGTACACCAGGGAAGAGCTTTTGGAGATGCGGGCCCGGGATTTTTCTTCCGGCGATCCCCAGCGCGGCCGGGAGGAAATCTGGGAACGGCTTTCGGCCGGCGAGATTGTCACGGTCGAAACCACGCACCAGCGTAAAGACGGCACCACGTTTCCGGTGGAAATCCGGGTGTGCCTCATCGAGTTGGACGGCCGTCAGTACCGGTCCGCCATAGCCAGAGACATAACGGAACGCAAACGCGCCCAGGAGGACCAGATACGCAAGGCGCAAGAGGATTCGGCGATGGCCGACATCGGCCGGATCATCAGCTCATCGTTGGACATCACCGAGGTTTACCAACACCTGGGCCGGGAGATTCAAACGCTGATACCCTTTCATCGCATGACATTGGTCATGGTCCATGCCGACGGTGCTACTTTTTCCCGCCAATTCGTAACCGGCACCGTCGTGGCCGGAAGCACCCAAGGCGGCCAGGTGCCGCTGGATGGGACCATTTCCGGCAGGGTCTATCAGACGGGAGAGCCCGTGATGCGGGAATGGGACGACGACGGGGAGGTCCTCCGGGAATTTCCGGGTTTGGCGGCCAGCGTTGATGCGGGCCTCAGGTCGTTCCTGTCGGTGCCGTTGATATCCAGGGGTAATGTCATCGCGGTCCTGCAAATGCGGTCTACGGAGCTCCGGGCTTATTCCCAGCAGCACCTGGACCTCGCCGTGCGCGTGGCCAACCAGATATCCGGCGCCATCGCCGCGTCGCAGTTAGTGGAACAGCAAAAAACGATCGAGAAGGACATCAAGGCATCGCTGCGCGAGAAAGAGGTTCTCCTCCGGGAGAACTCGACGATGGTTGAGATCGGCAGGATCATCAGCTCGTCGCTGGACCTGGCCGAGGTTTGCGAACCCCTGGGCAGGCAGATTCAAACCCTGATCCCTTTCCAAATCATGGGTCTAGCGATCTTACAGGCTGATGGCGTATCGTTTTTACCTGGATGGGTGATTGGCGCTGTCATGCCCCAGCACCGGCAAGGTGTCCCAGTGCCACTGGCCGGGACCATGGCCGGCAGGGTCATCGAAACGGGAGCTCCCCTGATATTCGAAGCGGATAGCGACCAGGAGAGATTCCGAGAGTATCCAGGGATGATCCACAGCGCTAATTCAGGCCTCAGGTCATTCATGGCTGTACCTTTGGCGTCCAGAGGCAAGATCATTGCGGTGTTACAGTTCCGAGCCAAGGAACCGAAAGCATATTCTCCACAGCATTTGGACCTGGCCGTGCGCGTCGCCAACCAAATATCCGGCGCAATCGCGGCCTCCCAATTATTTCAACATCAGAAAGAGTCCGAGGAGCACATCAAGTCGTCTTTGCGCGAGAAAGAAGTTCTCCTCCAAGAGATCAATCACCGGGTGAAGAACAATCTCCAGATCATTTCCAGCCTGCTCAATCTTCAATCCAGCGGCATCCACGATGCCCGGGTAGCCGACATCCTGCAAGCCACCCAAGGGCGCATCCGGGCCATGGCAACGATCCACGATAAACTCTACCAATCGGAAGACCTGGCACAGATCGACTTTGGAGAATATCTGAAGAGCCTGACCGACGACATGCGCCAATCCTATGGGGTCAACTCAGATATCGTTGAGCTCACGGTTCACGCCTCCAAAACCTTGCTGGGCGTTGACAGCGCCATACCTTGCGGGCTGATCGTCAACGAATTGGTATCCAACGCTTTGAAGCACGCGTTTCCCGCCGGGCGCACCGGAATGATCCATGTGGGGATGTCGAGCCATGAGCATCAGCATCGATTGACCATCTCAGACAATGGCGTTGGATTGCGCGACGGCCTGGATTTCAAACATTCCAACAACTTGGGCCTGAGGCTGGTGAACGCCTGGGTAGAGCAACTTGGCGGGACCATGGAATTGCGTCGAGACCGGGGAGTGGAGGTGACCATCGACTTCGCTGAACGGTGATGCCAGAATGACAGCCGCCTCATTGCCCGCCATCTCCCCGGCTCCATCCCTTTTTTGCCCAGGGCCGGTTTACGGATCCATTCTTCTCTGGCCGTCCGCATTCCCAATATCACTGACAGATTCTGATTGTGCCACCGGCCGGCCTCAATATAAGATCACATCACCCAAACCCCCTCCATAGAAAAGGGCTGCCGAAGGACGCGAAAGAACCTTCTCCGGCGGCCCTTTTCCATTAGGCCCTTTATTTCCCTGCGTCCCGGCTCGGTCAAGTCCCAAAATCCCCGTTCCGCCTGGACGGACATACCGGCAATACCCTGGCAAAAGGTGGGGAAAACCAATTGCCGTTTATGTTTACGTCCTTTGATGTGAGTTGAACAAACAACAGTGGACGGTGTTGGCCGGCGGGAATCAAGCTTTCAACGCATGGGCCCGTCTGGCTTCGACGCGCCGGCAGTTCAGCCGGCGAGGACCTTTTACCAACAACCTAGGCAAAAATTCCGGCGAAATTGCAGGAGATGTGAGGAGGATGGCATGGAATCAAATCAGATAGCCTTGGTGCGGAGCACGTGGGCCAAACTGGTTCCCATCGCGGACAAGGCCGCTGATATATTTTACACCCGTTTGTTCGAGATAGACCCTTCCCTTCGTTCCCTGTTCAAAGGCAACATGACCGCCCAGGGGAAATTGCTGATGGACATGATCAACACCGCGGTTGAAGGCCTGGACGACCTGGACAGCATCGTTCCCACGGTCCAAGACCTGGGACGCCGCCACGGGGGATACGCGGTCAAGCCCGAAAACTACAAGACGGTCGCTTCGGCGCTTTTGTGGACGCTGCGCCAGGGCTTGGGCAGCGACTTCACCGCCGACGTAAAGGATGCGTGGGTGGAGACCTACACCCTGCTGGCCACCGTGATGCAGGAAGCGGCCGCCGAAGCCCAAACCGTGTCTACCGAGGAGGAGGGGTCCCAGGAGGCCTTAGAATCCCCGGCCCCGGATGAAGCCGTCGCCGAAGTCCCCGAGCAGCCCCAGGAACCGGCCTTACAGGAGTAGGCCCCGGAGCTCCTCAGGCAGGGGCCGGGCCCGTGGATCAGCGCCCGGCGGACATCCCTAATATCAGCCTGGTAAAAAAATCCAAGCCTCCGGCGGGTCACATGGGGGCTTTTCGGCTCGCCAGGGCTCGCATCCCGATCACATCCGCTCCCGTGCTAAAATTGGGCGGCTGTCCCACATCCATTGGCAGCCGCCCTAAATAAAGCCGACGGGAGGTACGAACCCCATGCAGGCCACCGGAGTCTCCCACATCGCCATCTGCGTCAGCGACATGGATAGATCCTTGACCTTTTACCGGGACCAACTCGGCATGACGGTGATCATAGACCACGCCACCGACCCCACCGAGGGTGGACGCGGCCACAACTATAAGCACCAACGAAAGACCCGGCGGCGGGTCAGCATCGGCTACCCCGGCGATAACGTTCCCGCCCTCACATTGACCAGCCATCCTGGGGAAGCGCCCGACGGCGAACCCATTCAACTGGACCAGGTGGGCATCACCCATCTTGCGTTCATCATGCCGGACCTGAAGGCGTTCACCGAAGCCATCCTTGCCAAGGGGGTTGAGCTGGCCGGGCCCCGGGAAGCGTTTTTCGATTCCCAAGGAAACGTCCGCAACATCTACGTGAAAGACCCCGACGGCATACTGATCCAGTTCAGCGCCGGTGGTGGCGGCTGACCGGCCGCTCCCCCGGCCAACCCCCTCCTAATCAACCTCCGGGCGAATCCCTTTTCGGTTGCCGCCGGAATGCCGGTCTGCTACCCTTAGCCCTGCCTATCCAGCGGGGTTGATCACGCTTTATGACACAAGTCCCGGCAACCAGGGCGTCCCTTTTCGCCACCTGCATCGTGGACCAGCTTTATCCCCAGGTGGGGGTCAGCGTGGTGAGGGTTTTAAGGCATCTCGGCGTGGAAGTCGATTTCCCCCCGGACCAGACCTGCTGCGGCCAGCCCCTCTATAATTCGGGCTTTAACCAACAGGCGAAGAAGTTGGCCGCCAGGGTCCTGGACAGCTTCCAAGAAAG
Source organism: Chloroflexota bacterium (assembly GCA_022562335.1). GTDB lineage: Bacteria > Chloroflexota > Dehalococcoidia > Lucifugimonadales > UBA3495 > Io17-Chloro-G2. Next base: position 3,535 of record JADFPM010000033.1, on the reverse strand, counting down.
CCCATACGTGGTGGTGCCTTCCGGTTCCTGCGCCGCCATGATGCGGGTCTTTTACCTAGACCTGTTTCAAGACCAGCCGGATCAGCTGCGCCGGGCCGAAGAAATGGCGCCCAGGGTCTACGAGTTCTCCCAGTTTCTGGTCCAAGTCCTTGGGGTCAGCGATATCGGAGCCTCTTTTCCCGGCCCGGCTGCCTACCATCCCAGCTGCCACCTGATGCGGGAGATGAACGTCCGCGAGGAGCCCCGGCAGCTCTTGAGCCACGTGTCCGGTCTGCAACTGAACGACCTGCCCCAGGCGGAGACCTGTTGCGGTTTCGGCGGCGCCTTCTCAATCAAGTACCCCCACATCTCCGAAGGCATGCTGGCCGACAAGGTAGCCAGCGTTTCGGCCAGCGGCGCAGAGACCCTGGTGTCCTGCGACATGGGGTGCCTGATGCACATAGACGGCGCCCTTAGCCGCCAGGGCATCGCGGTGCAAACCAGGCATCTGGCCCAGATTTTAGACTCCGGATCCAGCTAGACGATGCCCCGTAACACCAGACATAGATAACCTTTTAAGCAACCCCGGAATACCGGGTCAGGAATTTAACCGATGGCCGACGTTAAAACCCAGGATTTCTTCTCCGCTTCAGAGATATCCATCCAGGACCCCGTCCTGAGACAGGCCCTGATCAAGGTGGGGACGGGATTCGATGCCGCCCGGCTTGAGTCCATAGAGGACGTTACCAGCGCCACCTGGGAGTCGTGGCGAGAGGAAGCCCGCCAGATAAAGGTCCACACCCTGGATCACCTGGACTATTACCTGGATCTGCTGGAACAAAACGTGACCAGAGCGGGAGGCCAAGTCCACTTTGCCGCCGACGCCGCCCAGGCCAACGCCATAGTCGCCGCCATCGCAAAATCCGGCGGCGTGAAGATCGTCACCAAAGGAAAATCCATGGTGTCCGAGGAGCTCTCCCTCAACCCGGTCCTGGAAGCGATGGGCGTCGAGGTTTTCGAGACCGACCTGGGCGAATACATAATCCAGCTGGCCGGGGAAACCCCCTCCCACCTGGTGGCCCCGGCGTTACACAAGACCAAGGAGCAGGTGGCCCAACTGTTCAGCGATAAATTGGGTCTCCCCCTGCTGGAGAGCATCGAAGACATGGCCAAGGCCGCCCGGGAGATTTTGCGGGAAAAATTCCTGACGGCGGAAATGGGCATCAGCGGGGCCAACTTCTTGGTGGCGGAAACCGGCACCCTGGTGATCATCACCAACGAAGGCAACGGGCGGATGTGCACCTCGGCGCCCCGCATCCACGTGGGCATCACCGGAATGGAAAAGGTCATCCCGTCACTGCAGGACCTGGCCGTTTTCCTCCGCCTGCTCCCCCGCTCGGCCACCGGGCAGCGCATCACCAGCTACGTGACCATGGTGACCGGTCCGCGGCGGGAAACCGACGAAGACGGCCCTGAAGAGTTCCACCTGGTGATAGTGGACAACGGACGTTCCAAGATGCTGGCCGACCCCGACCTTAGAGAGGCTCTGTATTGCATCCGCTGCGGGGCCTGTCTGAACATCTGCCCGGTTTATAAAAAGGTGGGCGGCCACGCCTATGGCTGGGTGTATCCGGGGCCCATCGGCGCGGTGGTCTCACCTTCTCTGGTGGGGTTGAAACAGGCCAAGGACCTGCCCCAGGCTTCCAGCTTATGCGGCGCCTGCCGCGAAGTCTGTCCCGTCAAGATAAATATTCCCCGCATGCTGCTTCACCTGCGAAATACCCTGGCCGAGAGTCCCGATCCTAAAGAGAATGCCGCCGGAGACGGAGAACGCCTCGTGGCCCGAGGATATGCCTGGTTGATGAGCAGCCCGGCCTTGCTCTCGCTGGCCCATCGAGTGGCCCGCTCTCTTCAAAGACCCCTCCTCATGCTGCCCTTTTCTCCGTTGACCAGGAGCCGGACCAGACGCGGGGCCATTGGCCGGGTCCGCTTGCCTTTGCTGTCCCGGTGGACCCGGTCCAAGGACATTCCCCTGCTGCCGCCACGCACGTTCCACGAGATCTGGAAGAAAGAGCTGAGCCAGACCTCTAAAGGAGACTCTTAACGTGCAGCCACCGGCGGGAACCAGCAAAGAGGAGTTCTTAGCGTCCGTCCGGCGGGCGCTGGGCCGTTCGCCTGGGCCGCCGGCGGAACTTTACCCTAGGCTGAAAGAAACCACCGAAGAGCTGGAAGCCCAGGTGCGGGAGTTACGAGCGCGGCTGGAAGCTGATGGGCCCCAATTGTTGGACCGGCTGGCACGGGTGGCCGATATGCAGGGCTGGAAGGTCCACCGGGCCGAAGGTCCCGAAAGCGCCGTGGCCGAGGTGATGGCGATAGCAGACTCTTTGAACATCTTGCAGGCGGTGAGGACCGATCAAGAGGTGTTTGAGGAAATCCCCCTGGACTTTAGCGCTATGACTCCAGGATTGCAGATTTCAGTCGCCGCTCGGAATGAAGGATTTGACCGCGGGGCGGTACGAAACAGCATCATCGATGCGGGAATGGGGATCACCGGCGCGGACTACGCCGTGGCCGAAACCGGGTCGGTGGTGGTGGTCCCGCGCCAGGGATTGAGCCGCCTGGCATCCCTGGTGCCGCCGATACACGTGGCCGTGGTCCGTCCCCAGGACGTGGTGGAAACCCTGGACGACGTTTTCCTTTTGCGGCGGCTGGAATACCACCGGAACGGCGGCGACATGGGCAGCTATCTGAATTTCATCACCGGCCCCAGCCGCACCGCCGATATAGAGCAAACCCTGGTGGTCGGGGTCCACGGCCCCCGGGAGACCCACATGGTGCTGTTGGGCTGATATTTCGCCGCCCTTGACTTGATACCATGTCATTGAGATTCGCCGTCATACTAGGCCAGCCATCCCCAGCAGGAAAGACTCGGCCATCCGCGTCCCAAGGACAACATAAAAGGTGAAAACATGCCGTTGCGAGTAGGGTTCTCCTTGTTCCGCAAGGAGATGTTGGAGAAGGCGTTGCAGGGTATCGAGGAGTTATTGCCCATCCTGGGCGTGGAAAAGGTCATCCTGGTGGGCGACATGGTCACCGGCAACTTCAACCCGGAAAGCAGCATCGACCTGGTGGTGGTGCACAAGACGGACCTCCCCTTTGGCCGCCGCGCCGACTTCTTTTCCTATCACCTGGACGCCAACGTGGCCGTGGACACCCAGGTATACACCCCTGAAGAGTTTGAAAGGTTGCAGGATACGCTGCCCGCCTTGCACCATGCCTGCCAAAACGGGAGGATCATCTATGAGGCCTGATTTGAGGCCGGGATCGAGGTTTTATCTCCATGCCTGATATGGTTGCCGAAGGCGCTCGCTGGTTGCGCCAGGCCCGCCAAGACCTGCTGGACGCCGATTTCGCCCGGGAGGGTGAAAGGTTCAATCTAGCCTGCTTTCTGGGCCAGCAGGCGGCGGAGAAGGCCCTAAAAGCCTTCCTCTACCACCGGGGCGCCGAGGACGTATGGAGCCATTCCCTCATCGACCTATGCGAAGACGCCAAGCTC
>JADFPM010000288.1 GCA_022562335.1 Chloroflexota bacterium | reverse complement strand
AGGTTTTTCCCAAGACATTTTTCATCGGCATGGACCGCAGGGTCGTGGCCACCCATGTCAGCATTCTGACGCCGGGGGAGATTGTCCGTCAGGTCCAGGCGTTGATCGGAGACCAGGCGTCATAGGGGCCCGTCCCGGTGGCCAGACGCCCTCCGACGCCATGCCATGAATGTCTTAGACTGGATCTTGCTGGCCATCCGCTGGGGACACGCCCTGGCTGCGGTGGCCTGGGTCGGCGGCGGCATCTTCTACCTGATGGTGCTGCGCCCGGCCATTCAAAGGGCCCAGGGGCTGCCCGCCGCGACGAGCCGGGAGATCGGCGTCGAGTTCCGGGGCCTGGTCAGCACCGCCATCGCCGTGTTGCTGCTCACCGGGGTCATCCTGTCGGTTTCAAGGCTGACCGAGGACGCCGTAACCAGCCCCTACGTGGCCGTGTTGGTGGCGAAGATAGTTCTGGCGCTGTACATGTTCTACGTGGTCCGGTTCATGCGCCAGAGCAGCTATCCCGAGGAACCCGAGTTGGGAGAATCGCGGTGGCAGCGGCTGCGGAACCGCCTCACCGGCACCACGGCCCTTTTGGTGATCGGCGTAGTGGTGATAGGATTGTCGGATGTGCTCGACGGCCTGCTGGAGAGCGCCCTGGTGTCGTGAGCGTTCCACTGGATATTGGAGTAGGTATGAAGAAAGACCTGATGGAGATACTGGCCTGCCCGGTGTGCAAGGGCGAATTGGAACTGCGCTCGGAGTCGGAAGAGGGTGATGAAGTTATAACGGGCAGTCTCATCTGCGCCGCCTGCGACGAGACCTACCCGATCGAGGACTCCATCCCCAATCTGCTGCCGCCGGACCTGCGCCGGGAGTTGGGTTAGCCCAGGCCTGGAAATTCTTGGGGCCGTTCCTGATTTGCGCCGGTCCCAATGTTGCCTGAGGCCCGGGAGCGAAATCACTGAGGCCCGCATCGCCACGTTGGCTGATGCGGGCTTTCGCCCCAACGGGCAACCGGGCCAAGGCCGTGGCCGCATACCACGATTTCCGGGAGTTGTTGGCCAACGAGATGGGAACAGACCCCGAGCCCGAAACTCAGGCCCTATACCTCAAGATCCTCGATTAGACCCGCCACCCACATGCAGTGACGGTTTTCGTGAATATTCGCCCAAGGAAATCTCCAAGCAAGACCCGCACCTACCTGCCGTAACGGTTTGCGTGCGTTTCCCCACAAGGAAATCCGTGGTCAAGATTTGGCGTAGGCGCGGGTTTCAAACCCGCCGTGTTACGGTCCAGTCGAGCACGGCGAAACACACCAAAGCCAGCAAAGTGAATTCCGGCCTGCGGAGGAATGACAAAGGCGAATCCGCCGATGTTCAATCGCAGATTCGCCTTCAAGCGTTCTGAATACTCTTGGTTTAGCCATCCCTTTTCACCGGCGCCGCTCCCCAATATTCGGGACGACTCATGTGGAGGGGTAGCGTGGTCTGGTTTAGCCCTCTCCGGTCAAGACCCGGACCACGATGGGGGCCAGTTCCTCGGCCCTGGCGCGAAGGGCTTCCCGGGACAGGTTCTCGATGGGGTGCTGGGTGAAGATGGTCGGGTAGTCGGGCGCTCCCCACATCTTGGCCATGCCCGCCGCCGTCGGAATAAACCGGTCGGTGCAGATGGTGGCCGAAGGTATGCCGGCATTCTCCACGTGGATCCCGTCGTGCACACTGCACGCACTGCAGGAGCCTCAATCACCCACCGCGATGATCACCGAGTCAACCTGTTCGGTCAGCTCCTTCAGGGCCGCGGGGTCCGTGGGGCGGGAGGCGCTGGGCTTCCGGTGCCACTTCACCTCGGTTATCTCGTAACGCGTCTTCAGAATCTCCGCCAGTTCTTCCAGAAGAACGTCGGCATTGCGCTTGCTGTCGTCGATGATTCCCAGCCGGGTGCCGGCCAGGCTGGCCAGCCGGGGCGCGCCGTCGAATGGGGCCACTATGGGCTGGGTGACCGGGTTAACCAGTACGTGTTCGCTCTGGGCCATTTGGTTCACTCTCTCCGCGCTTGTGATCGGCGCTCAACGGGTAATTCTTTGGATTGTCGCAATTCGGGATGGAAAAAGCAACGGCCAGGACGTTGAACGAACGTTAATCGCCGGAATATTCGAAGGGGCAGAACTCGCCATATTTGCCGCTGTAGTCGTAGGAGCGCCCACCCAGTTGGAAGGTGAAACGGCCGGCAGAGCAGAGCTCCTGGATCTTGGATGTGAAGCCGGTGGGCTTGGAGAGCGTGGCCAACTCATCTTCCCCCGTCACCGGATTGGTCATGGGGGCCAATTGCAGGTCCAGTACTCCGGGGATCTTAACCCCACTGCGGATGCCCTCCAGTTTAATCTCCATGGGCACATAGCTGAATCCCAAGAACTTGGTCGCCAGGTCGTGGAACACGCTGAAGGGCGGAACAAACTGAAGTACCGTCTCCACCGCCGTCCGCTGTTGCGGAGAAAGCCGTTCGTCAATCACATCGAGCATGGTGCCATTTCCCAGGTGTATGGCCTCTGGAAACATGCCGAACTGGCCGAATGTTGCGCCATCCAGCACCACCCCGTCGTAGTGCCCGGTCTCAACATGCCAGATGTAGACCCCTTCGCATTTTCCGTAGGACGGGGCCGCCTCGAAATTACAAGGACAGCCCCAATCGCAGTTGCACCCCGACATCAGTTGTCCCTGCAGCGAAAACTTCTTCTCTTGGGACACGCTCATTATCTCCGACCTATCTGATTACCTTGGTGACGGCGGTGCAGGCCACTTTAGGCCCCCAACTGGGAATCACCGCAGACATGTTGGACTCCTCGCCGCCAGCGAAACTCAGCAGGATATCGTCTGGTTCCGGTATCAAGGGAATCATGGATTGGTCATCCCCGGGTTCCGGCTCTCCGCTGAGCACGCTGGCCGCCTTTAGATCGGCCACCGAACGCTGGGTGCGGGCGTGGATGTACTCCCTGACTTGGGCTTTGGTCCAGTCCTTCCAAAGAGCCGAGTTGCCCGCGATGGTCACCACGATCTGGCCCTGACGAACGCCGATGCCGGTGTCGCCCACGGAACCGGAGGTGGACATGTTGCTGCCGAGGCTGGATGCCACGTCGGCGATGGCGTACAGGATGGGCTCGGGATGCCCCACGGCCCTGACCTGCCGGGTAGCCTCGCCAGCAAACACCGTCACCGTTCCCTGGCCCGGCGCGCAGCC
>JADFPM010000287.1 GCA_022562335.1 Chloroflexota bacterium | reverse complement strand
CCATCCACGATGCGTACATGTTCCGCGTGCTGGGCCTGCGGGAACGCATTGGACGGTGCCTGTCGCGATACGGTTATCATGGAGCGCCGCAACCCGGTGGCGGGCGTTGGCCAAGCCCAATCATGACATGGCCGAATCCACCATGCCATGATAGAATTTGGCATGGCCCGGCCATATTCCCAGCATCATCCTGGACTTGCGCCGGCCACAACATTCCCCAAAACACCTGAAATCCGCAGGAGGTCCACACGATGGACGTCTCACACAGAATGAAGTTCGGAGTTTTCATGGCGCCCTTCCACCGGGTGGGTGAAAATCCGACCCTGGCCCTGGAGCGCGACCTGGAACTGATCCAGTGGCTGGATGTACTGGGCTTTGATGAAGCCTACATCGGCGAGCATCACAGCGCCGGCTGGGAGACCATCGCGTCGCCCGAGATTTTCATCGCCACCGCCGCCGAGCGGACCCGCAACATCCGCCTGGGCACCGGCGTCATCAGCCTGCCTTACCACCATCCCTTGATGGTCGCCAACCGCATGGTCCTGCTGGACCACCTGACCCGAGGGCGGGTGATCCTTGGCGTGGGCCCCGGCGCCCTGGCTTCAGACGCCCTGATGCTGGGGATCAAAGCGGAACGCCAGCGGGAGATGATGCACGAGTCCCTGGACATCATCATGCGGTTGTTCACGGAAACCGAGCCCATCACCTACAAAACCGATTGGTTCGAATTGAACGACGCGGTGTTGCAGCTGCGGCCTTATCAGCAACCCCACATCCCGGTGACGGTGGCGTCGGTGCAATCCCCCGCTGGTGTCACTCTGGCGGGAAAGCACGGCGCCGGGGTGATCTCCCTGAGCATTCCCCGCGACACCATCCGAACCACCTCGCTGGGTGAACTGTGGTCCATCGCCGAAGAGACGGCCGCGGAGCACGGCAAAACCATGCACCGGGAGAACTGGGCCCTGGTGGTGGGTTGCCACCTGGCGGAAACACGGGAAGAGGCCCTGGATGACATACGGGTGGGCAGCGCCAGAGTGGTCACCGAATATTTCGGCGAGACCCTGGGCAATCCCATCCCCGACACACCTTTCGAAAATATCGCGGAACACATGAGGGAGAACCACCAATGGATCGTCGGGACGCCCGACGATTGTATTGCTGAGATTCACCGGCTCCAGGAAATGAGCGGCGGGTTTGGCACGTTCATGGTGAGGGTGGAAGACTGGGCGCCCCGGGAAAAGATCAATCGCAGCTACGAGTTGTTGGCCCGCTACGTCATGCCCCAATTCCAAGGCAGTCTGATCGGCATCAAGACCTCCAACCAGTGGGCCAAAGACATGAAGGAAACCCTGCAAACCAACAGGATCGCCGGTCTGCAGAGGGCTACCGACTCCTACGACGAAGCTAGGGATAAAGCCAAAATAAATTAGACCGTCTCCCGGACCTCATTGGTGGCGAAGATCCCCTCCTTGAAAAACGGAGGGGATTTTCGTTAATTGGCCATTTCGCCGCATAATGATGGCAAATTACCGAAATTATTCCCAAAAATCCGCATCGAATCTATTAATTGACTCTGTTATGATTGCTTTATCGGAGCGCCAGCGCCCGGTATAGCAAAATTCCAGCATCTGGGTAAAAGATCAATGCGTAAAACCAAGATCATCGCCACCATCGGCCCCAGTTCCCATGAACCGGCCGTTTTGGAACAACTCATCGACGCGGGGATGGATTGCGCCCGCCTCAACTTCTCCCACGGCACCCTGGCAGAGCACGGGGCCGTGATCGATGACATAAGGCGCATATCTCAAGCCCAAGGCAAGATTGTGGCCATCCTCCAAGACCTGGGCGGGATCAAACTTAGGCTGGGCGAGTTTGAAGGCCTTCGGCAACTGGCTCGGGGTGATTCGATCTTCCTGGCGCCCGAGGCCGATTCCAGCCGTTCGGACGTGATCCCCTTTCCTCAACCCGACGTTTTGCGCAGTTTGCGTCCTGGCAACCAGGTGTTCATTTCCGACGGCACCGTGCGGTTGGAAGTAACCGCGGTCCATGACCTGGAGGTAAAGACGCTGGTCCGCAACGGCGGCGTCCTGTCTTCCCATAAAGGTGTCAATTTGCCGGGCGTGGCCATCGACCAACCGGTGCTGACCCCGGAGGACGAAGTCGCAATCCAGTTCGGTGCTGAGAAGGACGTGGATTGGGTTGCCATATCGTTCGTTCGGAGCGCCGGCGACATACGCTACGCTAGGGAACATCTTGAGCGCGTCGGCAGTGAAGCTTTGGTGATGGCCAAGGTGGAGCGGGCCGAGGGAATCGACAACATCGACTCGATTCTGGAGGAGGTCGACGGGGTCATGGTGGCCCGGGGCGACATGGGAGTGGAAATCCCCATGGAGCGGGTCCCCATCGTACAAAAAGAGTTGACGGCCAAAGCCAACCAGGCCGCCAAGATATCTGTCATCGCTACCCAGATGCTGGCGTCAATGGTGACCTCCCCCACTCCCACCAGGGCTGAAGTGTCGGACATCACCAATGCCGTGCTGGACGGCTGCGATGCGATCATGCTTTCCGATGAGACCGCCGTTGGCCAATACCCGGTGGAAACGGTGAGAGTGGCCGACGTCACAATTCGAGAAGCCGAGAAAATCTATCCCTACCACAGAGACCTGGCTGCCCATGGCCGCACCCAGGCCATCGCCTCCGCGGCGGGGCGTCTGGTGCGCTCCCTGGGCTCCAAGCCGATAGTCATCACCAGCACCGGCCGCGCCGCTTTCGAGATTTCGCGATACCGCCCGGACTGCGACGTGCTGGTCTTCTCCCACGACGAGGCGGTATTGAGACGGCTTTCTTTGGGCTGGGGACTTTATCCCGTGGGGGTCATCCCCGCCGAGAGGGACCTGCCCAAGCTGGTGTCCCTGCTGATACAGGCGTCGCTGGACTCCAAGCTGGTGACCGAAGACGACGTGGTAACCATAGTCCACGGCTTTTTGCCGGGGGTGTCGGGAACCACCAACACCATCCAGGTCCTGGACCTGAAGGAATTCTTGAGCAACAACCGGGCTTAGGCCGGCCCGGACGCGGGAGCCCCTGGGCGGGCGGAGTAAAGCGCCCCGGAGGAGTCCTCCGAAAGAGCTAAGTGACTATCTCAAGAGATGGTTCGACAAGCTCACCACGAACGGGGACCATGTCCACCACCAACGTGGGGAAGCTCACCGCCAACGGGGGCCATGTCCACCACCAACGTGGAGAAGCTCACCGCCAACGGGGGAGGTTTCCCCATCCGTTCG
>JADFPM010000286.1 GCA_022562335.1 Chloroflexota bacterium | reverse complement strand
AGCCGGGCCAGAGCATTTTGCAGGAGGGTATTCGCGAGGCGATGTGCGTACCAATGCAAGGCCGCTACGAACTGAGGGGCGTGGTGTACGTCGACACAACCACGCCGCCGGAACGGGTCGTGCTCGATGCGGGCGCCCCGGAAAGTTCAACGAGGAACAACTGCGGTTACTGGTGGCCATCGGCCGTCAGGCGGCACTGGCCATTGAAAACAACCGCTACCAGCAGGCTCTCTTGAAGGCCGAACGTCTGGCGGCCATGGGACACACCATCGCCACACTCAGCCATCACATCAAGAACATTCTGCAGGGCATGCGCGGCGGCAGCTACCTAATCGACATGGGACTCAAAGACCACAACGAAGAGTTGATTCACAAAGGATGGGGAATCGTCGAGAAGAATCAGACTAAGATCTTCCATCTGGTCATGGACATGCTGACGTTCAGCAAAGATCGTCAACCCGCGCTAGAAACCGCCCAGTTGAACGACACCGTGGCCGACGTGTGCGAACTCATGCAATCGCGGGCCAACGAAGCGAATGTCCAATTCGAGTATCGCCCCCTGCCCGACATGCACGAGACGACCTATGACCCTGAAGGCATCTACCGCGCGGTTCTGAACGTCGTCACCAACGCCATCGACGCCACCGAAGGATGTGACGACGGAGCGGTTTGCGTCGAAACCGGATACGTCGAAAATACCGATGCCCTGTTTGTCTGCGTGAGGGACAACGGCCCCGGCATCCCTGACGACCAACTGGAAAAAATCTTCAACGCCTTCGAGTCGACAAAGGGGGCGCGCGGCACCGGACTTGGTTTGGCCGTCAGCCGAAAAATTCTCCGCGAGCACGGCGGCGACATCACCGTGGAAACCAAAGTCGGTCAGGGTTCACAATTCCTGCTGACCTGGCCGGCCATCGAAGAAGGGCCGCACACCAGATCGGAAGACGTAACTGCAGAGAGCGGAGAGCGGAGAGCTAAGAGCCGGAAAGATTGACACTGATAGATTCTGGCTCTTTGCTCTCTGCTCTCCGCTTCTTAGCTGCGGCCGTCAGGCCGCCTTTGGTCATAATTTCGCGGTCCAGTTGCCTTTGACGTCGTAATTGCGGGAATAGCCCAGCCCGAATTCCCGCCAGATGCAGTCGAAGGTTCCCTTGAGCAGCCGCGCGACGTTTTCGCGGGTGGCGACTGCATCGTAGTCCTGGACAATGAGCGGATCGGCCGGCAATTTTTTTCCGTCGAACACGTCGCTGCGTTCTCCAGGTCCGACGACCATCGTGAACTCATGAATGCCCAGCAGCGAAATTCCCAACTGCCAAGGCAAAGGACACTCAATGTCGTGCAGCAGCCGACAGTACTGGTGTACCGCTAAAACGACGTTCCGTTCAAGCGTATTGGAGGGAATCATTCCGGCGGCACCCGGCGGCAACGGAAACCCGGCCCGCCGAGCGTTCAGATTCCCGGTACAAGCAGCCCGAAGCACGCCGCCGCTTGTCATCTCGACAGTCGTCTCGGTAGTGAAACCGGTCACTGATTGACCACCGGTTACCAACTCGTCAAATGGCACTGCGGCTTCGCGCATGGCCGATGCCAGCCGGCCAAGGTCCCTTTTTACCGAATTTGCCGGAACGACGGTGATGGCAATGGCGGCCACCATATCGGTTGCCGAGGTGGACGAGATCCTGGAGCTGGGCGGACTGGACCCCGAGTTGGTCATATCCCCGGGGATCTTTATCAACCGGGTGGTGCAAACCATCTGACCGGCCGGCCAATCCCGGATAGAGGCGCATGAGAGGAACCATTGCCCGATAGGTTGGACACAAAATCAATGGCCCGGCGGGCCGCGCGGGAGATCAGCTCCGGCCAGGTCATTGCCCTGGGGCCGGGGCTTCCCTCATTGGTGCCCCAAGAGGTTCCCGCCGGCACCGGTGTATGGTTCCTAGCCCACACGGGGATTTTGACTTATGGGACCGGCGAAAATCCGGCCGGGTCGGCCTCGATGGGTTTTACCGATACGGCCGCAATGGTCCAAGGCCGCCACGTCGACACAGCGGTAATCGAGACGGCCTGGGTGACGGCGGGAGGGGATTTCGCGAATAGTACCAGCGGGGCGATGCCGGGGTTGGACGCTCCAGGAACATCGGTGGAGCTGGCGGCCTGCGCCCGGCGGGTCATCGCCATGATGCGCCATACCAAGCCCGACGGGTCCCCGGCGATCGTCGAATCGAGCCCTTTGCCGCCCGATGGCCAGGGTCGCATCTCTTTGATCATAACCGACGTGGCCGTGATGGCGGTTGAAAATGGGCGCATCACCGTGCTGGAACTGGCTGCCGGCTGGACCTTCGACCAGGTTGCGGGAATAACCGGGGTCCCTCTGGCGCCCGCGCCCGGCATCGGGGAAATGTCCCTCGATCCTCCCCAGGACCAGACAGGGCCAGGGCAAAAGGTCTATTCCAGCGGATTGGAAGCCGTGGGGGATATGCCCGACGGAGCGGTGGTTAACATCGACGGCTTTGCCGGACCGGGCGGGATGCCCCATTACCTGATGGTCTCCCTGCGTGATCAGGGGGCCAAAGACCTGACCATCATCAGCAATACCGCCGGCATCACCCGGGTCGTCAATTTCGGCACACCTCCGGGACATCAGGCCATCGACCATAGCATCCTGGTGGAAAACCACCAGGTCAAAAAAGCCATAGCGTCGTACCCGGTATCGCCCTCGCCAAACACGCCCACGTCCTTTGAGTTGGCGTTGCAGAGGGGCGAGGTCGAGCTTGAGGTGGTCCCCCAGGGGACCTTGGCGGAGCGTATCCGCGCCGGCGGAGCGGGGGTGGCGGCTTTCTATACGCCCACCGGTGTCGGGACCCTGTTGGCTGAAGGCAAGGAGACCCGGACCATCGATGGCAAGGAATACGTGTTGGAGCAAGCCCTGAAGGCTGATTATTGCCTGATCCGGGGCTACAAGGCCGATACCCTGGGGAACGTGGTATATAAGGGCACTTCCCGGAATTTCAACCCCATAATGGCAACCTCGGCAACTATCACGATAGTTGAAGTCGATGAGATCGTGGAGCCGGGCGTCTTGGGCCCCGAGGAGATCGTTACCCCTGGGGTGTACGTGGACCGGATAGTCTTAAGGCCGGCGGATTTTTCGCCCTATGACTGATGCCTCATAGCTTATCGACACCAAGGAGAACATGGAAAAACATAGATTAGACCGGGAAGTCATCGCCATGCGGGTGGCCAAGGAGTTGCCCGACGGCGGCTACGTCAACCTGGGGCTGGGCATACCC
>JADFPM010000032.1 GCA_022562335.1 Chloroflexota bacterium | reverse complement strand
AAAGGTCTGGCGGGCCATACATCAGACGACCGGGGGGAAATAGGCATCAACCCACGGGACAACACGGGCATCCGCATCAACACGGTGAAAAGGGAGATAAGCCATGTACGCGGCTGAATTTGATTACTACAAGGCCGGCTCGGTGGCCGAAGCATTACAGTTACTCGGGGCCCATGAGGGAGCAAAACTCATCGCCGGCGGGCACAGCCTGATACCCTTGCTCAAATTGCGGCTGGCCCGGCCTCCGGCATTGATCGATATCGGCGGGATCGCCGAGCTCAAAGGGATCAAGGTGGAAAACGGGACGATACACATCGGCGCGCTAGCCACCCATGGCGAGATAGCCGGTTCCTCGGAGATCGAGAACGCCTGTGGAATGCTTGCTGAAGCCGCGGGTGGCATCGGCGACACCCAGGTGAGAAACTGGGGCACCATCGGCGGAAACGTGGTCCATGCGGACCCGGCCTCGGACTGGGGCACGGTGCTGACCGCGATGAACGCCAGTTTCAACATCGAAGGTAGCGGGGGACTGCTGCGCAGCGGAAGCCGTACCGTCTCCGCCGGAGACTTTTTCGAGGGCGTATACACCACCGCGGTGGGCGAAGGCGAGATCCTAACCGGGATCGAGATGCCCGTCCTCGGTCCCAACCAACATGCCGAGTACGCCAAGATGGCCCACCCCGCCACGGGGTTTGCCGTGGTGGGCGCCGCGGTGGTCGTCACCGTGGCCGATGGCCGTTGCACGGCCGCCAGCGTGGTGGTTGGTGGAATGGTTACGTCTCCGCTACGGGCCAGGTCGGTGGAATCAGCTTTGATCGGCCAGGAGTTGAACCTCGAGACGATCGCGGCAGCGTCGGAAAATATCGCTCAGGACGTGGGGGATAATGCCATCGGAGACTTCTTCGCCTCCGCTGAATACCGCACGGTCATCGCCGGGGTGGAGGTCAAGCATGCCCTTAACCACTCCATGGGTCTGGCCCATCACTGAGGGATGTTTGATAACGCTATGAGTTCATCTCGGGACCGTCGCCCAGGTCCTGTTTCCGGCACGGCGCAACCCAGTTGAAGATACTCCTCACCAACGATGACGGCATCGATGCTCCCGGTCTGTGGGCGGCGGTCAGGTCCCTGAGGCAAGTGGGAGAGGTTTGCGTTGTGGCCCCTCTTAAGGAGCAAAGCGGCGTGGGCGCCGCCCTTACCCTCCACGGCACGGTGGAGGTTCGAGAGGTGGCCATAGACCCGCAATTAGCAGGCGACAGCCCCGGCCTGTTTGATATCGTTGCCTATTCGGTGGACGGCACCCCCGCCGACAGCTGTGTTTTGGCGTTGGAGAAGTTGGTGGGCAAGGTGGACCTGGTGGTGTCGGGGATCAACGCCGGCTCCAACACCGGATGGGACGTGATCGTTTCGGGGACGGTGGGCGCCGCTTTGCAGGGTTACTTCCGGGGATACCACACCATAGCGATATCCGTCGGCGGCGTCAGGAGCCCCATCTTCGACGGCGCGGCGCGGCTGGTGGGCCTGATGGCCAGAAGGCTTGATGAACGCCGGGACGAACTTGGAAAACAGGATCACTTTTTGTTGAACGTCAACGTTCCCAACGTGGCCCTGGATAAGATCGCCGGGCTAAAGGTCACCACTTTGGGCGGCAGGTCTTACGGAGAATCGGTCACCGAGCGATTCGGGCAGTCAGCGGCGTCCGTTGACGATATAAAGCGTTACCAGATCTCCCGGAACGTGCCCATGTCGGCCAACGTGGTGGAGGGCTCGGACATATGGGCGTTGAAGAACAACCACGTGTCCATCACCCCCCTGCACATCGCCCTGGGCCACCAGGAACGGATGCCCGAGGTGGAGACGCTGGTTGCCGGGTTATCGGATCAGTTGTTGAAGCCCGATGCCAGTTGATCCTGGACGACTAAAGGTTTGAGATCGGCAGGCCCATTCGCATTCCGGCGGGCCCTTCGACAAGCTCAAGGTGAGCGGTGATGAGACAAAAAGGATGGCTTGTTGGCCTTTTGTGCCTTTACGGTGGGCCCGTCAAAACACTTCTTCACATGGTTTTTCCTACCCGGCCGATGGGCAGGCCATCCCCAATTCGGCCAGCGGTCCGTCCAGGCTTTCCCCGGCCGCCTGCATGTCGATGATCTTCTGCTGCAGGGCGTAGGCCGGGGCTTCGAATGGGTGCAGATGGGATCGAGCGCCGAGGTAGAACGGCTTGAGCAACAGGTAGACGGCGTACCACGGCAGGACCCCCCAGCGCAGAGCATGCCGCCAGTGGAACCATTCGTGACAGCGCAGGGGCAGGTTATCCCGGACGCCCCTCCGGTAGATGATGAAGGGCCAAAGGGTTATGGCGTCTATCCCTTTCTGCAGGGCGGGCACCGTGACCTCGATGGGTTTCATCGCGTTAGTCTAGGAGGTCAGGTCCCGGCCATTGCGCCGGTGGGAGACTTGGCATGGGTGACGCCTATCATGGATTCCAGCGTTACCAGCTTGGCGAGCTCTTCCTCGCTCATGTTTTCGGTGCCATCGGGGCGTTTGGGCAGCACCAGATAGCGCATGTCGGCGCTGCTGTCCATCACCCTCACCTCCACCGACGCGTCCAACTCGGTGCCGAACTCCCGCATGACGCTTCTGGGATCGACCACCACCCGGGACCGATAGGCCAGGCCCTTGTACCAGTTGGGAGGACGGCCGATGACCGCCCTGGGGAAGCACGAGCAGAGGGTGCACACGCCCAGGTGGTGGACCTTGTCGGTGTTTTCCAGGATACGCAGCCTGGGCGCGGTTTCGGCCAGGACAATACCTAGCTCTTTTATGGCCGAAAATGGGTCCGCCAGCAGCCGTTTTTTGTACTCTGGATCGACCCATGCCCTGGCGACGATACGGGCGCCGTCTTCGGGGGTGCGGGAGTCGATCTGGTCCGCCTGGGTCAAGATCTCTTCCAGGGAACAGACGCCTTTTTCGATGAGGAGCGCCTGGATCGCTTCGGCTCGCCGGGAATAGTAATCGGCGTGTTCCCCGTGGTTGTGTCCGCCGGCGTGGCTATCGGATCTTTCTTGACTCGCCATGATGTTCTCCTCAGGAAGTGGGTTCCAACCAGTTTTGGTAGATGTCGATGAGTAGTTTGTCTCTCTCCGATCCCTGGTAGTCGCCCCAAAGGTCTTTCTGGGCAAACTCCACTCTGTACAAGGGTTGCCTGGGCGTGCCGTCGCCCCCGTAGGCCAGCGACTCGGGGTTGGGATATGCCCCCCAAAGGGTGTCCACCCGGCCGGTCTTGCCCTGCACGTACATGGGGGTCCGGTAGTGGGTCGGCGGGTTGCCCACCCGCACCAACACCCGGTCTCCGGGTTTAAACCTGGCGGTATCGCTGGCGGGTTCGCCGCCCGATCCCGCGTCTGATCCCGCGTCTGATCCCGCGTCTGATCTAATCGAAGTCACCGTTATTTGGTCTCCTTTTCCAGCTCGGCCATCTTCAGGTCGATCTCCTCCCGGGTCATGACCCCCTGCTCCACCAGCAGGGTCTCCATGGCGGCGGTCCACTTTTCGTAGTAGCTCAGGGTCTCGTATTGATGCTGGTCGAGGCTTTCTATGGCACGGCGAAGTTGATCGGTGTTTTTCAGACCCTTCTCGCCCAGCACGCTGCTGAGGGAATCGACCCGGCGTTCCCATTCGTCCATATCGTGCTCGCTGCGGTCGATGGGGTCGTCGTTGGGCCAGCCGCCCCGGTCATGGACTTTCGGCATGGTGGCCTCCTGATCTATTGGGTAAGCCCGCTGTTCGGGCCAGACTGGGTTGGTGTTTCGATGACGCCATATTAAAGGCGGGAGTCAGATGTGTCTAGCGTCCCCGCCACATCTCGGCCACATCCACCGCGCGCATGAATTCCACGTTGGGGAAGGTGCGGATGTACTCTATCAACCGTTCCAGCATCAACAACCTGCCCGGCCGGCCGATATATTGGGGATGCATGGTCAGGGTGAAAGCGCGCCCGTACCGGTAAAGCCCCTCGAACTCGGCGGCCCAGGCGCCGTAAACCTCGTCGGGGTTGCGCATGGGGCCCAGGCGGTTGGCTGAAGGCGCATAGACGAAGTTGGGGGCATCGTCCAATAGCCAGTGGATGGGTATCTCCACCAGGCTTTGGGCCGTTTCCGGGTTCAAGATATAAGGCGCGTCATCGCCCATCAGGCTGCTATCGTAGGTAAAGCCGTGGGAGGTCAAGAGCTCTATGGAGTGTTCGCTGAGTTCCCAACTGGGTGAACGGTAGCCGGTGGGGGCCTTTCCGGTGATGCCGCCCAAGATGGATATGCCCCGCTTGAGGATCTCGTGCTCCTGGTCCGGCGTGAGGGTGGCCGGCGGCTCGTGCATATACCCGTGGTGGGCTATCTCGTGGCCCCGGCGGTCTATCTCTTTGACCATCTCCACGTGGGTTTCGGCCACGTAGCCGGGCACGTAGAAACTGGCTTTGATGGAATGGGCGTCCAGCAGATCCAGGATCCTGGGGGTGGCCACGCTGGGGCCGTACTCCGCCATGGACATGAGGCTGGGCAGCTTTGCGTAGTCGGGATTCCGGTTGAGCCAGGAGGAGACGCCGTCTACGTCGAACCCCAACATGACCACGCACTGTGTTTCACCGGGCCATATGCCGGACATGGCTGGTCTCCTTGACCGGCTAGCCGGCCGGGATGGTGTCGAAGCCGGTGTACGGCCGCAGGACTTCGGGGATGGTCACCGAGCCGTCGGCCTGTTGGTTGTTCTCCAGGACGGCGATCACTATCCGGGGCAGCGCCAAGCCCGAGCCGTTGAGGGTGTGCAGCAGCTCCGGCCGGGCGTCGGGGGCCGGGCGGTACCTGAGGTGGGCGCGCCGGGCCTGGAAATCGGTGCAATTGGAGCAGGAACTGACCTCAAGCCACTCCTGGCAACCCGCGGCCCACACCTCGATGTCGTAGGTTTTGGCCGAGGCGAATCCCATGTCGCCGGTGCAAAGCTGTAAGACCCGGTAGGGCAGTTCCAGCCGCCGGCAGACGTCTTCGGCGTCGGCAACCAGACTTTCCAGTTCTTCAGGCGACGTTTCGGGAGTCACCAGCTTGTACATTTCCACTTTGTTGAATTGGTGCACACGTTTGATGCCCCGGGTGTCTCTGCTGGCGGACGCTTTTTCGTTGCGGTAGCAGGGTGTATGAGCTACGTAATATATGGGCAAGGAGCCCGGGGGAAGGACATCGTCCCGGTGCAGACTGGTGATTGGCACCTCGGCGGTGGGAACCATCCAAAGGTCGCTCTCTTCGTCCCGGTACAGGGTGTCGCTAAACTTGGGAAGGTTGCCCGAACCCTCCATGGTCTCGCGTTTCACCACGGATGGGATCATCACCTCGGTGTAGCCGTGGTCCTGGGTGTGCAGGTCCAACATCCAGCCGATGAGGGCCCGCTCCAGCTTGGCCCCGGCGCCGAACATGGTGTAAAACCGGCTGCCGGACAATTTCACCCCTTTCTCAAAGTCGATGATCCCCAGCCGCTCGCCCAGGTCCCAATGGGGCTCAGGTGTGAAGTCGAAGGCCCTGGGCTCTCCCCATTGGCGGACGATCACATTTGCGGATTCGTCCAGCCCATGAGGGACGTCGGTCAGTGGAATATTGGGAAGGGTGAGCAAAATATCGCGCATCTGCTCGTCCAGCCCCTTTACTTCCTGCTCCAGCCGGCTGATCTCCGCTCCCACATCCCGCATCTCTTGGACGGTCTCGGCCGGAGGCTCTTGACCGGCGGACCTGGCCTGGCCCACCTGGCGGCTGACCTGATTGCGGCGGCCCCGCAGTTCGTCCCCCTGGGTCACGGCCTGACGCCGTTGGGTGTCGATGGCCAGTATCTGGTCCACCTGGTCGATTTCGCCCCTGGATGCCAGCGCTCGCCGAACCAGGTCGGGGTCTTGCCGAATCAATTCGATGGATAGCAATGTTACTCTGCAGGCTCTTCTGTGATGTCAGATGGGGTGTCCGTGTCCAGCCGGCGCATCTGGGGGAAGAGGAGCACGTCCCGTATGGAAGATTGCCCCGCCAGAAGCATCACCAGCCGGTCTATACCCATCCCCAGACCTCCGGTGGGGGGCATGCCGTACTCCATGGCCAGCAGAAAATCCTCGTCTTTACGGTCCACCTCTTCATCCTGGGTCTGGATGCGTATGTCTTCCTGAAGGTCGAACCGCTCCCGTTGCACCTGGGGGTCGTTGAGTTCGGTATAGGAGTTGGCGATCTCCATGCCGGCGGCAAAGGCTTCAAACCGCTCCACGTAACCGGGAGCGCCCGGCTTGGCCTTGGCCAGGGGAGACATGATCTCGGGATAATCCAGCAGAAACGTGGGTTGCACCAGATGGGGTTCCACGAAGGTGGAGATGAGCTTGTCGATGATGCGGCCCCTTCCCTCTCGTTGGCTGGTATCCACGCCGGCCTCGGCCGCCCGCCGGGCCAGGTCCGCATCGCCGGGGAATGCGTCGATATCGATGCCGCTGCGCTGGATCAGGGCTTCCCGTAGCTGGACCCTTTGCCAAGGCGGGGTGAAATCTATGACCTGGTCCTTGCCCGGTCCTCGATTAAGTGACACGCTCATCGTCCCGTTGACCAGGACGGCGACGCTGGAGACAAGCTCCTCAACCATGACCATCACGTCGTTGTAATCGGCGTAGGCCTCGTAACTCTCCAGCAGGGTGAACTCGGGGTTGTGGTCCTGGTCCACCCCTTCGTTGCGGAAGACCCGGCCTAACTCGTAGACCTTGTCGAAACCGCCGATGATCAGCCGTTTCAGGTAGAGTTCGGTGGCGATGCGCAGGTAAAGCTGCTGGTCCAAGGCGTTGTGGTGGGTGACGAAGGGCCGGGCGTGGGCGCCGGCCGCCACCGGGACCAACACCGGGGTATCGACCTCCAAGAACCCGCGCCGGTTGAGGAAGTCCCGAATGCCGGTGATGATCCTGCTGCGCAGGGCGAAGACGGGCATTATCTCGGGGTTGGCGATGAGGTCCAGGTACCTTTGGCGGTAGCGGGTTTCCACGTCCCTGAGACCGTGGTACTTCTCCGGCAGGGGCCGCATCCCCTTGGCGGTCAAGACGATTTGATGGGCCTCTATGGTGACCTGGCCGGTACGGGTGCGGATCATGGGGCCGGTGACCCCCAAATGGTCGCCCACGTCCAGGTCCCGAAGCATCTCATAGCCGTCACCCAGGACGTTTTGCCGCAGCAACGCTTGGACGGCGCCCGAGGCGTCTTGAAGGTCCAGGAACGCCGCCTTGCCCATTGTGCGCATGGACATGATGCGCCCGGCCAGGGAGATGTGCGGGGCGGCTTCTCCGGTCTCTGTTTTCTCCGATCCGTTTTCGGCCGCCTCAAACCGGGCGATGGCCGTGGCGGCGTCGCAGGTCCGGTGGAAACGGGGAGGATATGGATCGATGCCGCTCTGCCGAAGGCGGTCGAGTTTGACTTGGCGGCTGGCTATTAGACCTTCTTCTCGGTCGGGCATCTTCTTTTGGACTCTCTTGCGGACTGCCTGGCGAGGTGACTGGGTTGCCGGTCCCGATGCCGGCGCCGGGTGAAATCCCTGGAGGGCACGCTGGGGCCCATCCTCAGAGGATGGACAGGATCTCGAGTTTGATGTTTCCCGATGGGGCGTTGACTTCGGTGATTTCGCCCACCTTCTTGCCCAATAGGCTCTTGCCTATGGGGGATACGTTGGAAACCTTGCCCTGGGACGGGTCTGCTTCAGTGCTGCCGGTGATGATGTACTCGAATTTTTTGCCGTCTGGGTTTTTCACCGTTACCGTTGCTCCCACCTCGACAGTGTCCTTTTTTCCGTGGGCTTCATCGATGATAACGGCGTTGTTGACCAGATTTTCCAGGGTCAATATCCGGCCCTCGGCGAACGCCAGTTCGTTTTTGGCCTCTTCGTACTCGGCGTCGCCGGTGCTTCCGCCACGCTCCCGGGACTGCTGGATCTTATCCGCCACCCGGCGGCGGACCACCGATTGGAGGTGCTCCAACTCGGCTTGCAGTTTCTCCAGCCCACCCTTCGACAGATAAGCCGGCTGAGGCATGGTAAAACCCTCCGGGAAACAAGACGGGAAACAAGAGAGAATAACAGCGGAGCGCCGCCGTTTCCCTTCTCCAAAGTCTAGTCGCACTCCCATGGCTTGTAAAGCTGGGCAGGACGGCCGGGGGGCACGGTGATAGGGTTGTGGGGGGTAGCCCTCACGTATTACCTCATTGACATATTTTATATACATCATTAATATCCTTTATGTGCTAGGCTCAAATATGCATCTTCATCACCAACCCGCCGCCGGATTTACCTGAGTGGCGTCCTGTGGGGCCTGGATTGGCCGGCGGTCCCAATGGGTTGGTTTTACCTCCATGGTTATTTAAACCTCGTTTCGAACCCCTGCCTCAAGACCTCCCTTTAAAGATCTCCTGCCCATGGCCTCCAGGTTAGCCGTTGGACAATCACGGCTACGGTTGTTACTTGCCCGTATCCAGGCTGGTTTCCCCGGTTTTGGCTCTTTGCCTTACCGGAATATTGCGGATGGCGGCCAACCCCGGTCAAGTCTGGCGCCGGTTAGGACTGGCACCGATCAAGCCGGGCACTGATCAAGCCTGGGTACGGCGCCAAATCAGGAGATCGAGAGTAATCAAAAACGTATCGGCGAGAATTGCATGGCTGGCCCTGGTTTTTATTCCATTGATCCTGTTGGGCATCCTGCCGGGTTGTTCCGGCGAAGACCAGAGGGTGTCGCCCATTTTGAAGGTGGGTGGGATCCCAGACCAGGATGCATCACGCTTGGCCCGCCGCTATGAGAGTTTTTCCGATTATCTATCGGACCGCTTGGGAGTAGAGGTGGAATACGTGCCCACGGTTGATTATCCCGCGGTGGTCACCGCTTTCTCCCAGGACGGTTTAGACCTGGCATTCTTCGGCGGGCTGACCGGCGTTCAGGCCCGGCTCAGGCGTCCGGGCAGCCAGGTGATCGCCCAGCGGGAGCAGGACGCCAGGTTTCATACGAAATTCATAGCCGGGGCCCGCGTGCCCATAGAGTCGTTGCCCATCGATTCGTTGGCAGGGCTGAAAAGCCTGGCTTCGGATTTGACCCTGACCTTTGGCAGCGAGATCTCCACTTCCGGACACCTAATGCCCCGTCATTTCATGGGTCAGGCGGGTATCGATCCGGACAAAGATTTTAGGTCTCTGCCCAATTACTCCGGGTCCCACGACCTGACCTGGAAATTGGTGGAATCGGGCTCCTTCGATGTGGGCGTGCTGAACGAAAACGTCTGGGACCGGGCCGTGGACCAGGGGCGGGTCGATCTTGAAAGGGTCCGCGTGTTCTACACCACCCCGGAATATTTCGACTACAACTGGACGGTAAACCCCAACGTTGAGGTGCGGTTTGGGCAAGGCTTCACCGGGAGATTGCGGGATGCGCTTTTATCCCTCAACGACGGAGAGCACGGGGACATACTCGATCTTTTCAGCGCCCGGAGGTTCATTCCCAGCCAAAATGACAACTATGACGAGATAGAGACCGTTGCCCGCAGCCTGGGGATAATCAGATGACCCAAGACGGCGGACATGCTCCGCCGCTGATCGAGGCACGGGGGATCGCCAAGAGCTATCCCGGGATCGTGGCGCTGGCGCCGATCAGCTTTTCCATCGAGCCGGGGGAAAAGGTGGCCATCGCCGGGCCCAGCGGCAGCGGCAAGACGACCCTTCTTGAATTGATGGCCGGCATGCAACAGCCGGACCGGGGCGAGTTGCTGTTGGACGGCAGGGACCTGGGGCGGTTGAAACCCGGCCGGGAACTTTCATCGCTGGTGGGAATGATCAATCAGGGGTACGACCTGGTGCCCCATCTATTGGCCATCCACAACGTGCTGGCCGGGCGGCTGGGGGAGTGGAGCCTGCTGCGGTCGATGGTCTCGCTGGTCCGGCCCAGGGACAAGCATCTGGCCGAGGCGGCGCTGGAGCAGTTGGGCATGGCCGGCAAACTCTACGAACGCACGTCCCATCTATCGGGAGGCGAGCAGCAGCGGTTGGCCGTGGCTCGGGTGATGGTCCAGTCGCCCAAGATAATCCTGGCCGATGAACCGGTCTCATCGCTGGACCCGGCCAGGGCCGAGGATATGCTGGACCTGATGACCGGCCTCATCGACGATTCTGGCGCCGACGGGCCGGTCCATACCCCGGACAAGGCCCTGATCGCCACCCTTCATTCACCCGAGTTGATACTCAAGTTCTTCACCAGGGTCATTGGCTTGCGGCAGGGTGAGCTCCAGTTCGACCGTCCCGCTGGCAAGGTCAGCATCGCAGACCTGGACGACCTGTACCTTCTTGAAGGGAATGGCTGGCCCGAGGGCTGGGATCACGGCGGGTCTGCGGGCGGGTCTGCGGGCGGGTCTGCGGGCGAGTCTGCGGGCCAGTCTGCGGGCCAGTCTGCGGGCCAGTCTGCGGGTCCGTCGGATGGAGGCTTTGCCGTTGCCTGACAATCGCCGCTTGCTCACGCTTTTGATGGTGGGGGCGGTGATCTGGAGTGTGACCAGCATCGATTGGGGCGGGCCGGTTTTCCACACGGGAGGCGCCGGAGTGCTGGGGGAATTCATCTCCGCCCTGTTCCCGCCCGAATTGTCGCCGTCCTTTCTTGGTTTAGCGTTGCAGGCCACCTGGCAGACCTTGGTGTTTGGCGTGGCCGGCATAACCTTGGCCATATTGCTGGGTTTCCCCCTGAGTGTCATTGCCTCGGGCGCTTTTTTCGGCTCGGGGAAAACATCTGGGGCGCTGATCATTGCGGTGCGGTTTTTCCTGGCGGCGGTCCGCTCCATCCATGAGTTGGTGTGGGCATTGTTGTTCGTGGCTGCCTTTGGGTTGTCATCTTTGACCGCGGTCCTGGCGTTGGCCCTCCCCTACGCTGGGATACTGGGCAGGATCTACGCCGATCTGTTCAACAACGTGCCTGAGGGGCCGCTGCGGGCGTTGCGGGCGTCGGGGGCGTCGCCGTTCCGGGTATTCCTGTACGGGCGGCTGCCCATGGCGCTGCCCGATGCCGTCGGGTATACGTTTTACCGGTTTGAGTGCTCGATAAGGGCGGCGGCCATCATGAGCTTCGTGGGCATACGGGGCTTGGGCTTTGAGATCCAGCTTTCCCTGAACGACCTGTTGTTCGGACAGGTTTGGACGTTGATGTTGTTCTTGGTGGCGCTGGTTTTGGTGGTTGACCGGTGGAGCGCCGGGGTGAGACGGAGCCTGATGGCATGACGGCCCCTAAAGGGATCACCGGAAGCCGAGGCGCTGGGAGCGGCAGGCGCGCGATGAGTTTTGCTCGTGCCTCTTTCTACGGGTTCCTATTGCTGGCGGCCCTTTCATGGGGATACCTTTTGTTGGGCGGCGACAGCGGTTTGGACGAGTTCTCATCGTCGAAAACGTGGGGCAATGCTTCCCGGTTCCTGCAGGAGTTGGCCGGGGTGGATTCGGAGGTCCGGCCCGCCTTTTTGAGCTTGAGCCGGTGGGTAGATACCGGGAGGTTGGCCTACCAGACCCTGGCGATGAGCGTGCTTGCCATCGGCATGGCTGGGCTCGCAGTCCTGGTGACGTTTCTGCCGGGGGCCCGGAACGTGGGAAGCGGTGAACTGGGTGGGGGGTTCTCGCTGCGATGGCGCCTGCTTTACTATCTGCTGAGGGGGCTATTCGCCGTCACCCGGGCGGTGCCGGAGCTGGTGTGGGCCCTTTTGCTGGTGTTCTTTTTGTCTCCGGGGATCCTGGCGGGGGCGGTGGCCCTGGCGATCCACAACTACGGAGTGCTGGGGAAACTTTCGTCCGAGGTGGTGGAGAATCTGGACCCGGCGCCGGCGAGGGCGCTGAGGAGCGCCGGGGCCAGCAACCTGCAGATGTTGGTATACGGGATAATGCCCCAGGCGCTTCCCCATTTCGTGACCTACCTGCTCTACCGCTGGGAGGTCGTGATACGCACCACGGTGGTGGTGGGGTTTGTCAGCGCCGGCGGGTTGGGGCGGGAGCTACGGTTGAGCCTGAGCTTTTTCCACTACACCGATGTGACCCAGATAATCATCTGGTACCTGATCCTGGTGCTCGCCGTGGACTTGATGGCCGCCTGGCTGCGCCGCCTGGCCCGGTTTGATTAGGTAGATTTGATCGGTCCAGGAAGTGCCCCTACTCCAGGTTCACCTGATAGATGACCTGTATCACCTTGCCTTCACGCATGGCGTCAAAGTAGGGCTGGGGACGGGACGGGTCCTGCAACCATCGGCGGCAGAAGTAGGCGCACATGTTCGCCAACTGGGTCCCCACCGAGAATTCAGGATCGACGAAGCAGAAGTTCTCCAGCACCGCCGTGGTGTCCTGCCCGTCTTCAGACTTGAGGAATTCGGCCATGAACCTGGGTTCCACCGACCGGCCGCCGCCGGCCACCACCAGGGCGAAATCGGCTATGGGCCATTCCTTTTCCATAAGTTGGGTTGAGTCCAGGTGGGACATGTTCAACTCATCGATGAACATGTTCAGCGCGAAGAGGAACCGGCTGATGGTGGGTTCCGATGGGGACTGCCACATGGAATTGGGGTTGTCGCCGTTGGACCGCGCCTGGGCATATTCCTGCTTGTTGACGTGGGCGACGATGACCGGGGTCTCCCGGCGGATGAGGATGCCCAAACAGTCTTGGATGAGCTCTGCCCTCTTGGCGGGCGGCCATGATTTAAAAAATCCCTGACCCTGAAAGAGGTGGGCGGGACGAATCTCCTTGGGCATTCCCTGTTCGCCCGGAGGCCCCCCGAAATACCTGCGGTAGAGGGCGTTGAACTCGCCATTGATGGACACGGACTGGGTCTCATGCACCAACAGCCCAACGTGGACGTGGTGGGGCTGATTGGGGTCGTTTAAGCTGTTGCCGGTGTTTCCCGACTCGCCGAGATATACCAGATACAAGACTTTGCCTCCATTGGGAAACTCGGGCAGTCAACTCCGGGTATGGCGGGGTTGTCAGGCCAGACCCGGAAACAGGTGATTGACGGCTATTCCGGCGCCTCTTCCGTAGGGGCGTCCTCGGTGGCTTGGGCGCCTTCCACGGCCTCCGCATCGCGTTCTTCAGCCCCGGCTTCCACTTCCACCCGGGGCTGCTCGATGCGGATGATCACAAAATCAGCATCGGTGAGCCGGGTCACGTTGGCCGGCAGGTCTATGTCACCCGCCCGGATGACCCCCTCGGGCTCGATAAGGGTGGACAGGTCGATCTCCAATTGGCTGGGCATCTCCAAGGGCAGGGCTTCCACGTCAAGGGTGCGGAGTTGATGTACGATGGTGCCGCTAACGCTTCTGGCGCCCGGAGATTCCCCCACCAGGATTATGGGCACCTGGGCGGAAACGGGGCGTGACGTGTCGGCGACCAGCAGGTCGACGTGGATGATGTCGTCCCGTTTCGGGTCCCATTGGATCTCTCTGGCGAAGGCCAGATGGCCGCCCGCCTCTCCGGTGATGGTTATGTTGATGGGAGTGCTTCCGCCGGCGGCCGACAAAACCTGAATCAGCCTTTTGGCCTGGCATTGCAGCGAGCGGGATTCCACTCCGGCGCCGTAAAGGTGCACGGGGATGATCCCGTCTCGACGCAACCGGCTTACCTTCTTTCCCAGGATCTCCCGGGGTTCCAATTCCAGGTTTATGGCTCCGGTGGTCATGGCAGTCGTGTCTCCAAAATCATCGTTGATTTGTGGTGTTGGCCGGCATCGGCCATGGTGGTTCAGCCTGGCCCAACCGGATAATGATAGCATCCGGCAGAGGCAATGAAAACCTGGGAGGGTTGACCCCCGCCGGCGTTCGAATGAAGCCTGTTGATGACGGGCCGGAACGAGGGGATTTCTTGACAACCGGGTTATTATTGGTTTGATTCTGGCCGGAGGTACCCGATGGCGTCTCAATCAGTGGGTTTGAGCCTGTATGAAGCAGCTCGGGCGATGGGCGTTTCCTTTTCCCAGGAAAGCCTGCCAATAGACAAGACCGTTCATGCCAATGGCTTGGATTTCCATTATTTAGAGTGGGGAGACCCCGGCAAGCCCGACATATTGATGCTCCACGGAGTCTCCCAGCAAGGGCATAGCTGGGATTTTGTTTCTCTGGCCCTGTCGGACCGGTACCACATCATGGCCCTTGACCAACGGGGGCATGGCGACAGCGATTGGGCCCCGGATGGCGACTATTCCATCGAGGCACAGCAAACGGATATCGATGCGGTGGTTGACGCTCTCAAGCTGGACCGGTTTACGCTGATGGGCCATTCCATGGGCGGCAGGAACAGCTACGTTTGGGCTTCCCGGCATCCCAATGTCCTAGATGCGCTGGTCATTGTTGACACCGGCCCCCAGGGACAGCGGGCCGGGCGGGACCGGATACAACGGTTTCAGCAGCTTCCCGACGAGCTGGACTCCTTCGAGGAGTTTGCCGACCGTGTCCAGGAATACACCGGGCGGCAACGGGACCAGGTCGTGGGGGCCTTGAAGCACAGCATACGGGAACGGCCCGACGGCAAGTGGTCTTGGAAGTACGACAAAGTCCTGCGGACCCCCGGCGCGCGGGCCCCGGGCTGGGAATCCGGCCGTTTGTGGGAATGTGTGCAGAAGATAGATTGTCCCACGTTGGTGGTCAGGGGTGAACGCAGCGACATATTTGCCGAAGAAACGATGAACCGGATGCGGGATGAGATTCCCGACTGCGCCATCGCGACCATTCCCAGGGCGGGGCATTTGGTCCAGGGCGACAATCCGGCCGACTTTTTGGTTGAGGCTGAGAAGCTGCTGGCCAGGGTATACAACTCGGGGGCGTAACGGCCCTTCCCGCAACGGGACTCACCGCCTTTGACGGATCAACACCTCAAGCAGGCGGGATAGTCTAGACAGTGGTCCGCTATGACAACAGCCGTGGGATCAGATCGCCCAGGGCGAAGCCGATTCCTGCCGACACCACGCCGATGCCCACGATCTCCAGCCCCTGCAACCACGGGGATTTTTGCACCAACCGGCCTTTGCCCACTCCCAATACGAAAAGTCCTAAGAGAGCCGCGGCCACGGAAACGGGAATCGCGGTTTTGGTCTCGACGAACAGATATGGGGTGATGGGCACAAACGCGGCCACTACGAAGGACACCCCCA
>JADFPM010000285.1 GCA_022562335.1 Chloroflexota bacterium | reverse complement strand
CGGACCTGGGAATACGCCATATCGACATGCCGTTGACCCCCGAGAAGGTATGGCGGGCCATCCGGGACGCGGGGTAGCGGGGCCGGCGTTATCCCGATTTAGCGCATCCGGTTAATTCCCCTAAGGCCCCGACCAGCGGAAGGTGCTGTAGAGGCCGTTTTTGCCAACGTTCTCCCATTTGATCCCCTGGTCGTCGACGCTGTGGGTGGAAAGGGCGAGGACGTGTTCGCTGCCGTGGATCACGTTGCGCAGGTTTACCAGTTTGACTTCCTCATCCGGGTCCACGCCGCGTATCGCCTCGATCTCCAGGCTGGCTATCCCCGGCACCTTGATCTTCCGAGCCCGGCGCTCTTTCACGAAGTCTATGCTTGCCCGCTTGACCGCCTTATATTTTCCGCCGGTGAAAAACGCGGCGAGGCGCGACCAAGGACCACCCGACGCTCCGGAGAATATGCTGGTCAAAGCCTGTTCTTGATCTGGATCAGCGCGGTCGTCGATGTACAGAAGGGCGGTCCAACCGCCTTCGATCATCAGCGGTCCCGGGACAAAGGCGACGATCACGGCTTTGAGGCCGTCCAGCCGCGTCTCACCCCACTCGCCCCGTTCAATGTTCACACCCCAGATTGCCTCGCAGGTATCGTAAGTCGCTTTCTGCCGGAAGGAGACGTGGCAAGGGCAGAGCAGTTCGCAGTTGCACGCGTCCAACAGGTCCCCTTCGGCCCACCACTTCGATCCTTGCGGAGCGGTCAATCCGAGGCTGCCTTTAGGTTGTTCAAAGCGGTGAGTTCCGGAGCATCGGGATCGCAACCCTCCCAGCCTTTGATGGCCCGGCCGAAGCTGGCATCGGCCTCAAAGGTTTGACCCTGCGCCGACTGGACCCGGCCCAACCAGAATGTGTCGCGGACCGAGTCTCTCTGGCCCAGGCGAGCGCGCAGCATCTGCTCCGCTTTCTCGAACCGCCCGGCCCTGATGTACGCCTCCAGCATGGTGTCCTCAAAGACTTCGCGCTGGGCGTGGCTCCCGCCGATACGGACCAACTGGGGGAAGACCGGCTCGAAAAATTCCACCGACTCGGCATATCTCCCCTGGCCGAACGCTTCGATGCCCTCGGCTAAGGGCAGCACGACCTCCTTGGTGAAGGAGTCTCCGTCCTCGGCGGATTTTCGCAGACGCTCCGTCATTTTGGCCATCGCTTCATGATCTCCGGCGCCGGCAAATGCAAGGGCGGCATGGGCGTCGCGGAAGGCGGCGCCGGGCCGTTCGGCAGCCGGAGAGGCAATGGTGAGCACTTCTTCCCAGGGCTTGGGCGGCGGGGTCCCACCGTAAAGCTGCAACCGCCACATCAAAGAGGCGCTGTCATTCAACGTGGCCATGCTCTTGGCAACCACCGACGGCCGGATGAAATTCTCGTAACGGTCCAGCGTCTCCTGGTACTTGCCCTGGGCCAGTTCGAATAGGGCCAGGTGCCAAGAGAGATGCACGTAGGAACTGGCCGGCGCGTCGAAGCTTTGGAGCCAGGCGCCCAAAAAGTCCTCGCCGCTGGCCGCATCGCCCCGCTCGAAATGCACGTGGGTCATTGAGTGTGAAGCCACGGCATTGATGGGATTCATGTCCAGGGAGCGTTGGGCCAGGTCCATCGCCGCATCCAGTTGACCGGTCTCATGGTGCGCAAAGGCGTATTCGGCCAGGAAGGCCCAATCGTCCATGCAATGGGACTCAACGCCCTGGAGCAGCGCCAGATACTCGGGAGGGAAGTCAGGTGAACCCGCCCCGCTGCAACCCAGCATGTATAGCCGGTGGGCCAGCCGCAGCAGCAACCCGTCACGGTGGAACTCGGCGAGATGCTCTTTGATGAGGGCGATGGACTCGCGGCCTTTTCCCGTTATCCAGAGGTTGACGGCCTGGATCTGCTGGCGCTCCCTGCGGGTGACTCCAGAGGCCAGCGCCAACGCTTGTTTTATCGTCTCGCGGGCTTCCTCCGGGCGGGCACGTTGCTGATACCAGAATGCCAGCGCGCCGTGGGCCACGGCGAACCCTTCGTCCAGATCGATGGCCTCTTGGAGCTTGAGGTCGGGGCCGTGGTTCTGGGAAAGCAGCCTGTCGATTCCCTCCCGGTAACACTCGGCAGCGCCGGCCGAGCTTGTGCTGAGGGGCATCCCGAAGCGGTCTTCGAGATTCGCTGGCATTCTGACCTCCATCGGCTCAAGATCCAAGCCTGGATATCCGGCGCATCTAGGGGGAATGTGGGGTTACAGCATGCCCAGGTTAGCGGCTCAACGCTCTTGGTTCAAGCCTTGACGGTCTATTCCTCGGGGTCTTTCTGCTATCTATTACAACGTGATGAAATCCGTTCGTGGTGAGCCTGTCGAACCATATGCAGGCCCTTCAACAAGCTCAGGGCGAACGGAACGAAGCCTATTGGCCCTGAAAATTAAGAGGTCTTGGTCTATTACTATCCCCTATTTTAAGCCACCGGCGGATGGAGTCCCCGGCTGGGGGAAACCGCCTCGTAGCCATGGGCCGCTTGGAACAGCAGCGCCTCCTCAAAGGGCCGGCCGATCAATTGCAGGCCGATGGGGAGGCCGGCCTGGGTGAAACCGCAGGGCACCGACATGGCCGGCAACCCGGTGGCGTTGCTGGGAGAGGTGCACCGGGCCGTCATTCCGGCGCCGGGTCCCCTGACCGGATACTCGGAACCTTCCAGGGTGACGGTATCGGCGTCGATGCGCCAGGCCGCGATGGGAGAAGACGGCGTGGCCAGGAGATCCACGTCCTGAAGCACGCGGGCGTAATCCTCTTTGATGATCCGCTGCACCTTCATGGCTTTGGAATAATCCCGCCCCAGCACGAATTGGCCGGCCAGAGCGCGGTACAAGACGGTGGGACCGTAATCTTCCCTATGGCTTTCGATGTGCGGTTCGTGGGCCACAAAACCGTCGGCCATGCCCAAGATTCGCAACGCCCCGGCGTACTTCATGCTGGGCAAGGAAACCTCTCTGACCTCCGCCCCCAGCTCCACCAGGGTATCAATGGCCTTCCGGACCGCGGCCTCTACTTCGGGTTCCACCAGGTCGAAATAGCAATCCGTTGGCACGCCCACCTTTAGCCCGGTCAGCCCCTTTTCCAGGGATTCAATGTAGTCCGGCACCGGCACGGGCACGGTGCTGGGGTCCAACGGGTCGTACCCGGCGATGGCCTGCAACACCAGGGCGCTGTCCCGCACCGACCGGGTCATTGCACCGATATGGTCACCGTTGAAACTGGTGACCATCAAGCCTCGCTGGCTCACCCGGCCGTAGGTCT
>JADFPM010000284.1 GCA_022562335.1 Chloroflexota bacterium | reverse complement strand
CCTTGGGCAGCACTTCCCGCTTCTGGTCTTCTGAACCATCATTGGAGATGGTTAACGCCGCGACCATGGTGGAATGGAAGGGCACCGGGGCGATGGCCCGTCCCACCTCTTCCAAGATGATGCCCAGGTAGGTCAGGGGAAGGCCCTGGCCTCCATAGGTTTCCGGGAGCGCCATGCCGAACCAACCCAGGTTGGCCATCTGCTTCCACAATGATGGCGGATATCCCAGGTCGTCCACTTCCATCTCCCTGGCCAGGGCCGTAGAGCATTCGGCCTCCAGGAACTCCCGGGCCAGGTTCTTGACCATCTGTTCTTCTTCGCTGAGAAGTACGTCCATCGTGATTGAATGTTTCCCTTTTTAGATTCAATCTGATACGCGGGCCCGTACGCGGGCATCGCCCACAGCAGACCCCGCGGGGTGAGACGGGTCTCTACATCTACCCTCGGGGCATACCCAGTCCACGCCGGGCCACCTGGTCCCGCATGACCTGCACGCTGCCGTGGTTTATCCCAGACTGGAACGCGCCCATCACGTTGTGGGCGTACAAGCCGTCTTCAATGGCTTCGTCGGAGCCGTGCAGCAATTGGGCGAAAGGCCCCAGTATCTGGGTTATGGTCTCGGTGGTGCGGACACCGTGCTCGGGCGCCCATACCTTCTCCGCCGCGCCTTCATAGGTGAAGTCGACGTCCCGGTTGACCAACGACATGCTGCGCATGGTCATCAAGCGGCACACCTGGGCTTCTATCCACAGCTCGGCCAGCTTGTCCCGCACGGCCGGGTCCTGAGCCGGGGAGGCGCCGTCTAAATCATTTTCCTTGATGTAGTTGATGATATCTTCATCGCGGCGCACGGAGATCAGGTACCGGCTGGCGCCCACGCGGTCCAGGTTCAGACCCATGGCGCCGACGTACCACCCCTGGTTCTCCTCTCCCAGCATGCAGGAACGGGGCACCCTGACGTCTTCAAAGAAGGTCTCGTTGGTGCGGTGTTGTCCGTAGGTGGTTTTGTGGGGCGCGGGCGGATCGCTCTGAATGGTCCACAGGGGACGCACGGTGATCCCAGGGGTGTCCATGGGAATCAGGAAGATGGAGATTCCCCGGTGCCGGGGAGCGTCCGGGTCGGTACGCGCCATAAGGTAGATGTGCGAGGCGTAGTGGGCCGAAGATGTGTACATCTTCTGGCCGTTGATGACATAGTCGTCGCCGTCTTTCACCGCCCGGCACTGCAGGCCCGCCAGGTCGGCCCCCGCCTGGGGCTCGGTGAAACCCAGGGCCAGGGTGATCTCACCTTTGAGCAGGCCCGGCAGGAATTCTCTCTTCTGCTCATCGGTTCCCGCCGCCAGGATGGCCGGGGCGCCGCTGCCGGCGCCGCCGACGCTGATGCCCGCCCGGGAGAATTCTTCTTCCACGATATACTGGTCCAGGCGGTCGCCTTCCTGGCCGCCGTACTCCTTGGGCCAGGTGATGCCAACCCACCCCTTTTCGGCAATGATCTTATATAGCTCCCGCACCAAGGGGCCGCGTCCACCCTCGCCCCAGTTCTCTATCTCGTCCCGGACCTCTTCGTTGACGTATTCGTCAATGAATTGGCGCACATCGTCTCGAAGGGCCTCTTGTTCCGGGCTGTAACCAAAGTCCATTTCAATCTTCTCCCGCGGGGCGGTATCCGCCGGCGCAAACCCTTCCGCCACCCATTACACGTTGCATTTACTTGCGAATTCCGGCGGCAAATCCATTGCTATTGTGTTCCCCACGACTGGTGGTGTCAAGGTTTTCTAGGTCACGCGTGGGCTATAATCAACAACCCGGCCGGTTCAGCCGGCAAATGAGAAATGGATCAACGCGGCGAACCATCTGGGCCGGATGACGCCTTCCCCCGAGATGCTTCGCCATTCCGTGGAAGGTCCGGCACAGCATGACCTTCTCTCTTGGTTAGATAAACATCTACCCAAGTGGTTAAGTAGAGGCAGATCCAAAGGCCTCGGCCAAAACCGGCTTCAGCGCTTCTACCAGGGCAGGCAGATATTCCTTCCAGTCCCCCACGATGCCGTAGTCGGCCGAGCGGAATATGGCGGCCCGGCGGTTGGAATTGATGGCCAGGATCACCCCCGCCCGTTGGACCCCCACGGTATGGTTGAACGCGCCACGAATCCCCACCGCCAGGTAAACCTTTGGGGCGATGCTCCGCCCGCTGATGCCTATCTGTAATTGCAGCGGCAACCAACCTTCGTGGGTCACGTCCCTGGTGGTTCCCAGGACGGCGCCGATGGAATCGGCCATTTTTTGCGCTTCGGCAAGCCCATCCAATCCACCGATACCGATACCCACGCCCATGACCACCGTGGCCCGCGCCAATTCCGTAGCCCCCAAATCCTCCTGATAATGCTCTTCGATCACGTCTATATCGGCCCCGGATGAGCCGGTTTGAGCCGCCAAGGGCTCGATGGACTCCAGGTTGACCGGCGATCCAAGTTCGGGGTCGATGGGTCTCAACAGTCCCGGCCTGATGGTCACCAGATTCGGCAGGGTTTTCGATAGGATGGGCGCCACCACGTTTCCGCCCAGGGCCGGTTTAAGCTGCACCAACCGGCCTTGGTCATCGATCTCCAGGTCGATGGCATCGCCGGTGAGGCCCAATTCCAGCCGGACCGCGATTCGGGACGCCAGGTCCCGGCCATCGGCCGTGGCGGCAAACAATACGGCGTACGGGCGTGCCTGGGAAATAGCCGCCGCCAGGGTCCCGCTGACCGCCCGGCCATAGATGGGCCCCAGTTGGGTATTGTCCAGCATCAAGACCTTGTCGGCCCCGAATTCTGACAGTTGTTGGGCGGCGGCATCGGTAGCATTTTGGCCTTGGCCGCCGATCATCACCGCCACCACCTGGCTCTTGGTCACGGAGGTCAATGCGCGGGCTTTGCCCAACATCTCCATGGTGACCTGGAGCAATTCGCCCTGAAACGATTCCGCCACCACCCAGATGCTGCGATCGACGCCCTCGGGGTATCGTAGGGATGCAGGCGCCGGCCCGCCGGCCCCTTCTTGGGACGCCAAATGGATCAACCGGTCCCGAAGGCCCTGGGCGATCTGTTGGGCCGCATCTTGGGGGTCTCCGCCCTCTATCGTGATACCCAACCGGTCTGGCTCCAGCATTCGGATGTCCTGCACCCAGGTGGGCGAACCCTGCTCGCCGAACTGGGAAAGGTCTGAAGAAAGGTCGGCGCAGCTAAGTTCTTCCAGCGGCTTGCCCTGGGCTTCCTCCATCTGCTCCCGGTTGGAGAAAAGCTCCGGGGCGACCCCTTCGGTCACACACACCACCGC
>JADFPM010000283.1 GCA_022562335.1 Chloroflexota bacterium | reverse complement strand
CGTTCCCTGGGGGCAGACGTCACCATCAACTACGCGGACCAAGATTTTGAAGAGGAAGTGATGCGGGAGACCGAGGGAAAGGGCGTGGAGTTGGTGCTGGAAAGCGTGGGCGGTCCCGTGTTGGAAAAGAGTATCCGCTGCATCGCTTCCTACGGGCGGCTGATAACCTACGGCAATGCTTCGGGTACGCCGGCCGATCTAAAATCGGAAGATATCACTCCGGCCAACCGCACCGTCATCGGGTTCAGCATGAGCCGCTCCCCCATGGGATCCCTGGACAACAAAGCGGCCATGGCCGAGATATTCCCCATGATGGCCAGGGGGGAGATCAAGCTGGTGGTGGACCGGGTGCTGCCCATGGCCGAAGCCGGCAAAGCCCATCAACACCTGTCCAGCCGGGGCGCCCTGGGAAAGGTGATACTTACGCCCTAGCCGCCGCCCACGGGCCGCACGATCTCCAGGACATCCCCTTCCTTTAGCTTGATCTGGGTGAATTGGTCTTTGGCCAGTACTTCCCCGTTATAGCCCACGGCGACGTGTTGTAGATTCAGTCCGAAGGAATTCAGGTAGCTGGCCAGATCGACCTCTTCATCCAACTCCCTGGGTTTCCCGTTGATCATCAGGTTGATCATGCCTGGTCGTTGCCTCCTATAGGCTCCCCGCTTCTCCCAATGGCCCTCATACCACGGCCATTATCCATGCCGGAAACAGCCTCCAGCAAGGCCTGCTTCAACTCTTCGGCCGCCCGCCGGGGCTGGTCCGACGCCAATATGCTGGTGATGACCGCCACACCGCAAGCCCCAGCTTGGATCACCGGACCCAGGTTATCGGGTGTTATCCCGCCGATGCCGATGATGGGCAATCGGCATTTTTCGGCCATTTCCTCCACCAAACCAGGACCCGCCGGAGCGGACCCGGGGTGGCTCCGGGTGGCGTACATGGTTCCGGCCACCAGAAAGCCGGCACCCTGGGTTTGAGCTAGCACAGCTCCCGCAACGGTGTGAACCGATCTGCCGATGAGATATTCCGGCCCCAATAAACGGCGGGCCGGCTCAACTGGCAGTCCATCTTCACCCAACTGGACGCCGGAAGCTCCAATGACCATGGTTATGTCAACCCTTTCGTTGATGATCAAAAGCGCTTTATCTTGAATCGCGTCTTTCAGTGATTGCGCTAATTTCAGAAGCTGGCCGCTGGGCAGGTCTTTTTCCCTGAGTTGGACCATGTCCACACCACCTTCCACCGCCTGAACCACCAGGGGAATCAAGGAAACGGACCCGACCAGGGACCGGTCGGTGACCAGGCAGAGACAAGGCCGTGGCATGGCATGTGTCAAATTAAACCGGCAACCCTTTCGATTTATGATTGGACATCATGTGCCTGCCAAAACCAGCCAGGCGCAGGATCTACATTCAGGGGAGTCAGCCAACCCGGACCGGCGGACCGGCGGACCGGCGGACCGGCGGGCCAATAATCTAGCTTCTGGCGGCCGCGGGCTGGGGCACATCGGTGGTGGGGCTGCTGGCGATGGCGCCTTCCCGCACCGGTATCCTGCCGGACAGATAGGCCTTCCTGCCCGCCTCAACCCCGTGTTTGAACGCCTCACCCATCAGCGCCGGGTCCTCGGCCTGGGCGATGGCCGTATTCACCAGCACGGCGTCGGCTCCCAATTCAAGGGCTTTGGCCGCGTCGGAGGGGACGGCCAGCCCGGCGTCCACGATCACCGGCACGCTGGCCTGCTCTATGATTATCTTCACTTCTTCCAGGGTATGGATACCCTGGCCTGACCCGATGGCCGAGCCCAGGGGCATGACCGTGGCGCAACCCACCTCTTCCAACCTTTTGGCCAGCGTGGGATCGGCATGGATGTAGGGCAAAACGATGAAACCGTCTTCCACCAGCAATTTTGCCGCTTCCAGGGTCGCCGCTCCGTCGGGGAACAGGTATTTCGGGTCGGGGATGACCTCCAGCTTGACGAAGTCGGTCTTGCCCACCTCACGGCCCAGACGGGCCACGAACAGGGCCTCCTCCACGGTGGCGCACCCGGCGGTGTTGGGCAAGATCTGGTACCGGTCCCAGTCGAGGTAGTCCAGGATGGTCTTGGTGGTGGGGTCGTCCAGATCCAGACGGCGTATGGCGACGGTGATCATCTCGGTGCCGGAGGCCTCCACCGCCGCGACCATGTCTTCCATGGTCCGGTAGCGGCCGGTGCCCAAGATCAACCGGGATTTAAAAGTCTTGCCGCCAATGACCAGGTCGTCAGCCATATTCGCTTCCTCACTTGATTGCCCTCCCGCGACCGCAGGCGGGCAAAATACAAACCGCCAGGTTACATTCCTGGCGGTCCTAGTCTCCAATGGTTCAACGTCTCATCCCTACACCGGCATTATCCGGATCAGGTGCAGACGGTCGGCGGCGTCAATGGCCGCCCTCTCAGCCTGGCTTACCCAAGCTCCCGCCAGATGGTTTTACTATCTATATTGTCCAGAGAGGTTATCACGCAGCCCAATCTTTAGTCAACGAACTGTTACAGCTCATACTCCTTGATGTCGGGCGAAAAGATCAGCTTGGCGCCGGTCAATTCCTGCACCTCCTCCGGGGTCCAGCCGGGGGCCACTTCCAAAAGCACCAGTCCTTCGGCAGTGCGGCGGATCACCGCCAGGTCGGTGACGATCATGGTCACGCACTCCTTGCCGGTTATGGGGTAGGTGCAGGTCTCCACTATCTTGGGCTCGTTCCGCCGGTCGGTGTGCTCCATGGCCACGATGACTTCCTTGGCGCCGGCGGCCAGGTCCATGGCGCCGCCCACGTTGCCCACCCCCCGTTGGGGCAGCATCCAGTTGGCCAGGTCGCCTTTGGCCGAAACCTGGTGGGAACCCAGGACGGTCACGTCCACGTGGCCTCCTCGAATCATGGCGAAGGCATCGGCAGAGTTGAAAAAAGACATGCCGGGCACCAACTCCAAGAATTGGCCGCCGGCGTTGATCAGGTCTATGTCGTCCTCTCCTTCTTCGGCCAAAGGGCCGCAGTTGAGCACGCCGCTCTCGCTGTGGTAGAACACGGTATTACCTTCGTGCACGAAGGTGGACACCAACGTGGGTATGCCCAACCCCAGGTTGACGTAGCCGCCGTCGGGCAGTTCCTTGGCCACCCGCATGGCGATGACTTCCCGGTCTAATCTAGGTTTTTCCATGTTCTCCTTGGTGTCGATAAGCTATGGGACATCAGTCGTAGGGCGAAAAATCCGCCGGCCTTAAGACTATCCGGTCCACGTACACCCCGGGGGTGACGATCCCCTCGGGGCCCAAGACGCCCGGCTCCACGATCTCGTCGACTTCAACTATCGT
>JADFPM010000282.1 GCA_022562335.1 Chloroflexota bacterium | reverse complement strand
AGCAAGGTGGAGATTGGCGAGGCGGTGGACGAGATTACCAAGGGGCAAGGACCCGACGTGGTGGTGGAGGCCGCGGGATACCCCGACACTTTCAACATGACCTTCCGCCTGGTGAAACAGTTCGGCACGGTGATCATTTTCGGCATTCCCGACCATATAGAAAATCACTGGGTGTCTATCGAGTACCACTGGCTGATGGACAAGCAACCTCGGATCATACCAACCACCGGCGCCCGCAGCGGCGACCCCATCAGCCACATTCAGGAGATCATCAGCCTGCGCGAGCGGGGTTGGTGCGATCCCGGCAAGCTGCTGACGCACCAGATGGGCCTTTCCCAAGTACAGGCCGCCTACGACATGTACGAGCAGCGGCAGGACAATGTCATCAAAGTGGTCATGAACATCGATGAATAGTTTGA
Source organism: Chloroflexota bacterium (assembly GCA_022562335.1). GTDB lineage: Bacteria > Chloroflexota > Dehalococcoidia > Lucifugimonadales > UBA3495 > Io17-Chloro-G2. Next base: position 2,933 of record JADFPM010000282.1, on the reverse strand, counting down.
TTTAGAACCAGTATCTCCTTGCAGAAATCAGCGTTATCAATCCCGTTCAGCGTTATCAATCCCGTTCGTGGTGAGCCTGTCGAACCATCCTTCCGGAAAATGACCCTTCGACAAGCTCAGGGCGAACGGAAGATTCTAATGGGTATTTGCAAGCCTAAGTGCTAAATTCAAATATAATGGTGAGTAACGCGGTGGAAAAGGACAGTGGAGCCGGCGCTTGAGATAAAAATGGTCAGGGATAACTTGGCCTTGGCCGTTTCGTTATGGACGGCGGCCAACAAAGGCCTGATCACCTCTGCCCACCTGTTGTCCGAACCCGAGGCGGCGTCCGGCAATGCAACCGCCCACGGGGTTGCCGGCGCCGTCGTTCGGCATACCCGGGAGGAACTGCTCCGCCGGGTCAACAACCAGGTGCGCTCCTCCTTCGTGTTTTCGGTCATCCAGACCCACCTGACCCTGGAACGGGTTTACACCACCGGCCCCTTGGAAGAGGCGGACCCGGACCTCCGGGCGGCCCGCTGCGCCATCCACCTGCTCAACACCAGTCTGGATCTGGGCTTACTCACACCCGTTTGGGCCTGCCCACCCGAATACCGGAGACGTTTTGAGGCGCGGCCAATCACATTCGTCCTGGACGCCACCGGGTTGGACGGCGAGACCGTGGTGTGGGAGCACTTTGGGGGCCTGGAAAAATTCCTGGAATTGCTGGACTACTGCGCCGCCTGGGTAAGACCGTGGTCAGGCGCAAGCAACGGCCCCCGCCCCGGCCTCGATACTGGCACGGCCCGCCCAACGCCCATTCAAGACGATTTTTCGCCAAGGGTGCCTCCGGGGCCCGACCCGGTGTCCGGTTTTGTCAGGAGCCGCTGCCGCGTGGCGCCCGATACCCAGTGCCCCGCCCGCAGCCTGTACCAGGCCTACAGGGATTGGTGCTGGGAGACCGGACGCCAGGCTATGGCCCAGCGAAGTTTCGGCATGGGGCTTACCAACATGGGGTTTCAACGCCGCAGGCGCGGGCAAGGGTACCATTGGTGGATCGGCATCAGCCTGGCTTCACAAGAGTGAAACCGGGAGTGAAGCCGGGGCTGGGTCCCGCCTGATCAGTACGCGCCCTTCATCCGCCGCAACCCGGCGGAGCATCATTGGACCTTCAACAACCCGGCTGGCCCAGATTTCCGCAACACCCCTGCCGGGTCCTGATCTTGACCAGGTTATTGGACACTATCAGGGCAACTTTCCGCCAAAGGGGCATGGGTTGGCGCAGATTCGCCAAAGGGGCGAACCGGTGGGGGTGGTCATGGCTATCCATATCGATCGGAATTATGCCATAACCCTAGACTTGGCGCACGTCCGCCATACCGCAACACGAGTAAAACAACCTGATATTCTACCTGCCATTGGAGGCTGTCATGCCCGCTGATTATCTTGACCGGCTGGCCGCATTCGTTGTGGACACCCGCCTGGAAGACCTGGAGGTCTCCACCGTGACCGCGGCCAAAAGCGTGGTTCTAGACACCATCGGCGCCATTTTGGCCGGGAGCCGCCTGGAGGAGAACGCCAAACTGGCAAATCTGGTGGGTGAAAAGGGCAGGTCCGGAGGGTCCACCCTGATGGGCCATGCCGGAAAGGCCCAGCCCATGATGGCCGCCCTGTCCAATGCCACCGCCGGCGTGTCCTTGGAAGTCGATGAGGGCACTCGATTGGGCGGCGGGCATCCGTCGATCCACGTCACCCCCGCGGCCATCGCGGTGGGCGAAGAGCGGGGCAGCACGGGAAAACAGGTCCTGGAAAGCATCATCGCCGCCTACGAGGTCACCTCGCGGATCGGCGGCGCGACCCGCGCCCGGCATGATATCCATTCCCACGGCACCTGGGGGACCATCGGCTCGGCCGTGGCCACCGCCCGGCTGATGGGTTTTGATGCCGCTGGTATCCGCCAAACCATCAACCTGGCGGCCTCGATGAGCCCCGCCAACACCTGGGCTCCCTGCTTTGACGGAGCGACGGTGCGCAATCTCTATCCTGGACGCGCCAATCTTCAGGGAATACTGGCGGCCAACCTGAGCCAATGCGGGTTCACGGGCATCGATGACGGTCCGGCGGACCTTTATTCATCGGTGTTGGGCGATGGGTTCGACCCCGAACAGGCCGTGGCCGGCTTGGGCGAACCCGGCGAATACCGTATCCAGCAGAATTACTTCAAGATGCACGCCTGTTGCTGGTACAACCACCCGGTGTTGGACGCGGTGCAAGACCTGCTCCGGCGGGAAAGGTTCCAAGGGTCCGAGGTGGACCGGATCAGCGTGGAAGCCCCGCCCATGGCGGCAACCATGACCAACCCCCATCCGGCCAACATGCTGGCAGCCAAATTTTCCATCCCTTACGCCGTGGCTACGGCCGTGTTGCACGGCGACACAGGCGTAGAGGCCTTCTATCCCCAGCGCATCGCCGATCCAAAGATATCTGCCTTGGCGGAGAAGGTGGAGGTAAAGGCCGATGATAGGATGGACCTGCGGAGGTACGACTATCCCACGGCCAGGGTAACGGTCACGCTGACCGACGGCCGCAGTCTAAAACAAGAGGTCACGGCCCACCGGGGCGACAGCCGCAACCCGGTCACCCAAGAGGAGTTGCAGGGCAAGTTCCTGGCGCTATCCGGCGAATCCCTGGGAGAAGAAAGGGCGGGACGGGTCATCGAATTGGTGAGCAACTTGGAAAACCTGGAAAACATCAAGGAACTGACCGGCCTGCTGGGGAATGCCTAGAATTTCATCAACCCAAGGGAAACCCAATATTTCAACCACTTTCTAGGCGAAGACCATCAGGGGGTTCAGCGACCCCGGCGGGTCGTAGACGTCCAATTGCTCGCGGCGCTTCAGGTAGTTCACCACGGCGTAGGTCAGGGGCGTGGCCAGGACTTCGTAAGCTATCTT
>JADFPM010000281.1 GCA_022562335.1 Chloroflexota bacterium | reverse complement strand
GCCAGGCGGACCTGGTGGTGCGCCAGAGCTTCGAGGTCCAGCGGCTGGCCCCGGCGCCCATGGAGCCCCGGGGGTTGGTGGCCGATTATCAAAAAGAGCCGGACCTGCTCACGGTTTGGGACTCCACCCAGCACCCCCACGAGATTCGAGAGCATCTGGTGAATCTGCTTGGCCGCACCGAGAGCGGCGTCCGGGTGGTCGCCCCCGACGTGGGCGGCGGCTTCGGCGAAAAGGGCTGCTTCTTCCCCGAAGAACTGGTCATTCCCTACATCTCCATCCAATTGGAACGGCCGGTGAAGTGGGTGGAGGACCGCCAGGAGAACATGCTGGCTTTCCACGGCCGCGGTTACACCGTGGACGTGGAGGCGGCGGTCAAGAACGACGGCGAGTTGCTGGGCATCAGGGTCGGCATCGTCGCCGACCTGGGGGCGTATTTCTTCCTTTCGACGCCCACCATCCCGATGTTGACCAGCCACCGTTTGGCCGGTCCCTACATGACCCCGGCCATGAGCGTGGAAGTCCAGGGGGTGGTCACCAACAAACCGCCCACCGGGGCCTACCGGGGGGCCGGCGGTCCCGAGGCCGCCTTCTGCATGGAGCGCATCATGGACCTCATCGCCGCCGATCTGGGCATGGACCCGGTGGATGTGCGCCGGAGAAACTTCATTCCGCCCGACGCCTTTCCCCACGAGACGCCCACCGGGATCACCTACGACTCGGGCGATTACGCCAAGGCTTTCGACAAGGCTTTGGAAATGGCGGACTATCAGGGCTGGCGGCGGCGGTCCGAAGCAACGCCCCGGCCGGGACAGCCCCTCATCGGCGTGGGGTTGGCCACCGTGGTCAAGGGCTCGGGAGGCCGCGTCACCCGCTTGACCGACCACGCGCGGGTGATCATCGACGCATCCGGGGCGGTCACGATCCACACCGGCCTTTCGCCCCACGGCCAGGGCACCGAGACCACCTTCGCCCAGATGGCGGCCGACGAATTGGGCGTAACCCCGGCCGACATACAGGTATTGCACAGCGACACCGACGTTTTGCCCCACGGCGGCGGCACCTCCGGCAGCCGGGGGCTCATCGCCGGCGGCTCCGCGCTGTACGAGGTCCTGTTGGAAGCGCGGGCAAAACTGCTGGCCATCGCGGCCCATCTTTTGGAATGCCCCGCCGATGAGGTTGTCCTTGAGGAAGGGCGCGCCTACGGCCGGCGTGACCCCCAGCGGGAGGTCGCCTTTAGCCAGGTGGCCGCCGCCGCCTACGATGAAGAATTGTTGCCCCCGGGGCAGGAACCGGCCTTGGACTTTATCGGCACCCACACCCTGAACCGGAGTCCATATGCCTTTGCGGCCCACGTGGCGGTGGTCCAGGTATCCCCGGAGACGGGCACGGTGGAGATACTGAAATACGTGGGGGTCCACGACACGGGAAAGGTGATCAATCCCCTGTTGGCGGAAGGCCAGGCCCAGGGGGCCATCGCCCAGGGCGTCGGCCAGGCGTTGTGGGAGGGGATGCAGTACACCCCGGAGGGCCAGCCGCTGACCGGCAGCCTGATGGACTACGTGCTGCCCAGATCGACCAACATGCCCGACATGGACCTGGACAGCGTCGAGACCCTGTCGGACCTGACCCCCTACGGCCTGAAAGGGATCGGCGAGCTGCCCACCCTGGCCGCCCCCGCCGCGGTGGCCAACGCCGTCATGGACGCCCTATCCCACGCCGGCATCCGCCACATAGACACGCCGCTGACCCCGGAGAAGATTTGGGCGGCGTTGCGGGGGGCTGGGGGGTAGGTTCCAGTGGAATCTGTTAGCTACACTCATGAAAGCGGCTCGCACCAAGAACGCCGCAGGGTGTTACGATTCGTGTGACACCCAATGGAGATTCATTGATCACTGAAATACCGGAACAAGCTCTGACCGAACTCTCCATAGTCACGGAGATTGAGCCAGACGCCATCGGGGGATGGTTGCTGGAAAAGCTTGCCTCCGAGCGGGGTTGGGAGAAACTATTCTCCGAATCCTCTGACCGGCTCTGGGACCTGGCCAAAGATGCTTTGACAGAGCATAGTGGCAGTGGGACCAAATGGCTTGATCATTTAGTTTCGCGTTAATACAAGAACGCAGAACGATCTCCGAACCCCGTGCAGGAGCAAAAATGTCAAAATCGAAAAGCGAACTTATTGGCGAGTCAGAAAGACTCTATAGCCAATATGGCCAACACCTTGAGCAAGACCACTGGGACGAATATGTTGCCATTTTCCCCGACGGAAGAACCGTTTTAGGGACAAACCTCACAGAAGTGTCTTGCAGAGCCCTAGACCAATTCGGCCGGGGGAGTTTTGTCTTTAAGGTGGGGGAGAAGGCCGTCGGCAAGTGGCGATGAGCCAGCAACTGGTAAGCTCACGGTTTCCCTATCTTCCAATTCGATTGCAAATAAGGCAAGCAACTTACGAGGAAGAGGCCCTAATTGATACGGGTTTTGATGGAGGCATGGCACTGCCTCCGTTTTTGTTGGAAGGTCAGGAACCTGACCTGTACCAACGGTGGACTCTGGCCGAAGGGTCACAAATAGTTGCGCCGGTGTACCGAGGCATGGTTCAGTTGGGTGAATTCCAACCTGTCTCAGTATTAGTTATAGCCATGGGCGAAGAATGTCTTATCGGACTCGACATTGTAAATCGTTTCTCCGTCCTCTTTGACCATGGTGCACGGATCGTGGTTAATCTTTAGGGTCTACCTGTGACGACTGGTTAGGCATTTCCCCCATTTGACCGATTAGCTGAAATGCCCGCCCGCAAAATCTCCCAACAGGTGTAGAATCGGCCCCTTGACCCGACCCAAATCAACAACGTAATCCATCGAGCAAGGAGTAACCCCATGCCCGTAACCAAGATCGAGATAAAAACCCGCACTCCCTACGCCGGGGGGCAAGGCTTTGGCGAGGTGGGGGCCTACGAGCAGGTGGACGGGGTCGTCCACTTTGCCGTTGACCCGGAGGGCGCGGCCAACGAGACCATCGCCGATATCAGATTGGCGCCCAGAAACGGCCAGGGGTTGGTGGAGTTCTCTTCGGACTTCCGGATTTTGGCGCCTTTGGACAAGCGGCGAGGGAACGGCCGTCTGTTTATGGATATCTTGAACCGGGGCAAGAATTCGGCCTTCAAGAATTTCAACAGCTCCCCGGACAATGCTCCCGACGGTCCTCCCGATCCCGGCAACGGCTTTTTGATGCGCCAGGGATATACCGTGGCCTGGTGCGGCTGGCAGTACGACGTTCCCGAGGTCCCCGGTATCATGGGGATCCGGGCGCCCGATGCCTCCGATGCGGACGGTCCCATCTCGGGAAAGATCGTGATGACATTCCAGACCAATGTCCCCACCCAGGTC
>JADFPM010000280.1 GCA_022562335.1 Chloroflexota bacterium | reverse complement strand
GGCACCGGGAGCGTGATGTGCACGCTCATATTGGGCACCGAAGCCACTACGTAGTAAGGATTGAATATATGACCACTGAATACAAGAAGCCTCTGCCCAGGCCGCTGAGCCCCGAGTTGACCAAGCCGTTCTGGGAGGCGGCCAAACGCCACGAGCTGGCGATGCCCCGTTGCCAAAAGTGCGACAAGTTCTTCTTCTACCCCAGGGAAGAATGCCCCCGGTGTTCCTCCCAGGACATCGGCTGGGCCACCGTCAGCGGCAAAGGCCGGTTGCATACCTATACCATCGTCCATCAGGTGGCCAATGCGGCATTCCTAGAGGACGCACCCCATGTCTACGCCGTCATTCAGCTGGATGAAGGCCCGCGGATGATCTCCAACATGGTGGAGTGCCCCCATGAGGACCTGAAGGTGGATATGCCGGTGGTGGCGGTCTACGACGATGTCACCCCCGAATGGACCCTGGTGAAATTCAAGCCGGCCTGACCGCAGGACCGGGAGTCTGACAGCATTTGATTACCCCGCCGATAGGGGTGTGCTAGGATAATCTAGCCGGGCAAGTGACGGACAGCGAACAATCCAATCGCTATCGGTTTTAGGCACAGGTCAATTGCCGTTAATGGGAGGTGGACGGGTATGGGACATGATCACAGCCATTCCAGTGTTACGCTAAATCTGGCCATGGGGTTGGCTTTGGGTGCGCTGGCGGGTGTAGCTATCGGCCTGCTGCTGGCCCCCAAACCGGGCAGCCAGACCCGCACTCTGGTGAAAGACGCCATCTCCAAGGGCTTGGAACGGCTGCAAGAGTTGCAAGCCGGTCAAGAGCTCCAGGTCAAATAGGACCGGGGCCGTAACTGGTCATGACCGCCTCTGATAACGGCGGCGCACAGGAGTCCCGGCGGGTGGGGGAAGTGGTGGAGGCCAATTCCACGTCCTTTACCGCCCAATGTTACCGGCTTTATGACGCGCCTCCCCTGGGTTCCTTTGTCCGCGCCGGCGACCCGGCCGTCCACGGTGTTGTCTACCGGGTGACCACCGAGCCCCTGGACGCCACTCGTCCCGTACTGGCCAGGGGTGAAGCGGCCGCCACCGAAGAAGAGATTTTTCGTAACAACCCCCAGTTGGAACGCCTGCTAACCTCCCGGTTTGAGGTGGTCATCGTCGGCCACGAGGACCAAGGCGCCCAGGTCCCGGTGCTGCCTCCTTTACCTCCCCGAGTCCACGCCTTTGTCCACACCTGTTCGGCCGAAGAGGTGATGCGGCTGGCCGGCCATGCCGGCTGGATCAGGTTGTTGTTATCGTCCGCCATCCCCGTTGCCGACCAGGTGGTGGGAGCCTGCCTGCGCGAGTCGGCCACATCGCATGATGACGGTCAAGCCTTCCTGCTGCGGGCGTGCAAGGACCTGGCGGGGGAACTGGCGGGAGACCTGCCCCGGCTCAACGCCATATTGAGGACGGTGAGGCCATGACCAACGGGTTTGATCCAGGCCAGGAAATGCCGGATTCCGGATACCCGCCATTGGTTGCCGGCGCATCGCTGGGCGTGGTGGTGGATGGGTCTCTGACCAATGGCGTCGAGGTGCGGTTGAACTCGCAAACCCTGGTCGAAGACCTGAAGGTGGGCACCTTCGTGACCATCCAGGGGAACCGGGGCCGCTTTTTCGGCACACTGACCGAGATCGCCCTGGGCAGCACCGACCCTCGTTTGAAGCAAAACCCACCGGCGGTGGACGACCCCTTCATCGCCCAGGTCATGGCGGGTTCCGTGGCCTATGGGACCATCACCGTGCTGCCCCAATTGATCTTGCCGGCCGTCCGGGGCGATTCCCAGCCGCCGGTGGCGGCCAAGACCATCCCGCCCCATTTCTCCAAGGCATTTGCCGCGTCGGACGACGACGTGGCCACCGTTTTTGGCGCCGAGGACGAACGCCATTTCTGGATCGGCAGCCCCCTGGACATGGACACCAAGGTTTGCCTGGACCTGGATGAGTTGGTCAAGCGTTCCATCGGCGTGTTCGGCAAGAGCGGAACCGGCAAGACGTTCCTGACCCGCCTGCTGCTGGTGGGCATCCTCCAGGGCGGCCGGGCGTCTTCGCTGATCTTCGACATGCACAGCGAATACGGTTGGGGAGCAAACGACTCGGAACGCAACCGGTTCACCAAGGGCCTTAAGCAGTTATTCCCTTCCAGAGTATCGACGTTCACGCTGGACCCTGAGCATGCCATCAGGCGCAACGTGTCCACCGACGAAGTGGTTCGCATAGGTTATAACGAAATCGAACCCGAAGACGTGGAGCTACTGCGGGAGACTTTGAACCTGTCCGAGGTGGCGGCTTCAGCAGCCTATAATTTGCAGCAGCATTTCGGCCAATCAAATTGGCTGAGGGAATTCCTGAATGTGGGGGACCGAAGCGCCCTGGTCGAGCTGGCGGATAAGATCCAGGTGCAACCCAACGCCTTGGGAGCGCTGTATAACCGGCTGAACCGCTTAAAACGGCTGGAATTCCTGGTCGAGAAAACCGATCACGACGCCGCCAGGAGCATCATTGAGCACCTGGAACGGGGCCAGCACGTGGTGCTGGAGTTTGGCCGCTACGGAAACGACCTGATGGCCTATATCCTGGCCAGCAATCTGCTGACCCGGCGCATCCACGACCGGTACGTATATCTGAAAGATTCCTTTGAAGGCGGGTCCGGCAAAGAGCCTCGGCCCCTGGTCATCGTCATCGAAGAGGCCCATAAGTTCCTGGACCCGGCCGTGGCTTCCCAGACCATATTCGGCACCATCGCGCGGGAGTTGCGCAAATACAACGTCACCTTGATGGTCATCGACCAACGCCCCAGCGCCATCGATTCCGAGGTCATGAGCCAGGTGGGCACCCGCCTGACCTGCCTGCTGGACAACGACCGGGACATCGACGCGGTGCTCCAGGGCACCTCGGGCAGCCGCCAGCTTCGGGGCGTCCTGACCCGCTTGGAGGCTAAACAGCAGGCACTGATCTTCGGCCATGCCGTGCCCATGCCCCTGGTGATCCACACCAGGGAATACGGGTCCGCGGAATCGTACGAGTCCCTGAGCCGCTCGCCGGTCCGGGCCCGCAAGAAGGGCGGAGACGGCCAGACGGAAACTCCCGACGAGCAGTTAGAACGGGAGATATCCGAGCTTTTCTAAGTACTCGTTAAAGAGGCTGCATCCAAATTGTCATCCTAAGCCAGCCGCCCTTGCCAACGCCATTCTGAGCCAGCCCTTCCGCGGAAGGGCGAAGAATCCGGGGAGATTCCGTGGGTCACCAGCGGGATTCGCCCACCCAGCCGCCCCGGGTCCTTAGCTTTGCCCAGGATGACACATCGGCCCAGGCCACGTCTAAAGATGACCCTTTCTGTTAGC
>JADFPM010000031.1 GCA_022562335.1 Chloroflexota bacterium | reverse complement strand
GCCTAGAATACACCAGGCCCGTGGCCAGCGCCCAACTTAAATCTTGCATCATGCTGGCCGGATTATCGGCCCAAGGCGACACCATCCTCCATCAGCCGGCCCTCTCCCGTGACCATACCGAACGCATGGTCACGGCCATGGGCGGCACGGTGATCGCCGACGGTCTCACGCTGGTGGTCCAACCGGCGCAGCTCACCGCCGTGGACATCGCGATTCCGGGTGACATCAGTTCCGCGGCCTTCTGGCTGGTGGCGGGATTGTGCCACCCCCATGCCCGGGTATTGATCCGAGGCGTTGGCTTAAACCCCTCGCGCACCGGGATTCTGGAAGCGCTGGAAGCCATGGGGGCGGGAGACGCCCTGCAACTGGTGGACCAGCGCACCGAGGGGGGCGAGCCGGTGGCCGACCTGTTGGTCACGTCCACCCAATTGTCGGGCACCGAGATACGGGGCGACCTGATCCCACGGATCCTAGACGAGATACCCGTGCTGGCGGTGGCCGCCTGTTTCGCCCAAGGCGACACCGTGATCAGGGACGCCAAGGAACTACGGGTGAAAGAATCCGACCGCATCGCCACCACGGTGAGCGAGCTTACCCGCCTGGGGGCCAGCATAGAGGAGCGGGAAGACGGGATGGTGATACATGGAAAGGGCGGGGGCCCCGGCGGACTGAAGGGCGGCGTTTGCGAAAGCCACCTGGACCACCGGCTGGCCATGGCCTTGGGCGTGGCCGGTCTCCTAGCCAGTGGGGAGACCACCATCAACGGCGCCGAAGACGCGTCCATCTCCTATCCCGATTTCTGGGAGCATCTGGACCTCCTTTCGAGCGAATGATTCCAATCTCTGCGACACTTATTCGTTCCATTGGCTCGCTATGCTTGGATACCCCGTTGCTTGGCAAGCTCCGCCGTTTGCCCAGCCTTGCGCCAATCTTCATTTTGGCCTGATCAAGTAACGCATAGATGCAAGACATCCCTGAAATCCAGCCCGCGCCGCCGCTTTTGGTGGTGTTGTCCGGCCCTTCGGGCGTGGGGAAAGACGCCGCCCTGGCCGAGCTAAAGGAGTTGGACCGGCGCTGGCATTTCGTGGTCACCGCCACCACCCGGCCCCAGCGTCCCGGGGAACGCGACGGCGTGGACTACATATTCCTGGACACCGAGACTTTTTCGGCCATGAAGGACCGCGATGAATTCCTGGAATGCGCCCAGGTCTACGGGCGATGGTACGGCGTGCCAAGGAGCCAGGTGCTTCAGGCCTTCCAAGAAGGCAAGGACGTCATTCTTAAAATAGACGTCCAGGGAGCGGAAACGGTGCGCCGTTTGGCCCCCGGGGCCCTATTCATCTTCATGTTGCCGGCGTCATTCGAGGAGCTTCGCCAACGGTTGGCCGGCCGGATGACCGAAAGCTCGCCCGAAATGGACCTGCGGCTGAAGACGGCCGGCGAAGAGATGAAGCGGGCCGCCGAGTTTGACTACCGGGTGGTCAACCGGGACGGCAACCTGACCAGGGCCGTGGCCGAGATAGACGCGATCATCACCGCTGAGAAATGCCGGACCGACCCACGGCAGTCGGGGCTGATATAATCGTTAGCGGTCAGCTTTCAGCAGTCAGCGAATAGCTCCAAAGGCCTAACCCATCCATGACACAACAAGACAACAACACAGCCCTCAGGCCCCGTCTGCCGGAATGGTTGAAGGTCCGCGCGCCGGGCAGCCCTCGTTACATCGAGCTCAAGAACCTGATGCGGGAACAGTCGCTTCACACGGTGTGCGAAGAGGCCCATTGCCCCAACATCGGCGAGTGTTGGGACCAGGGCACCGCCACCTTTATGATCCTGGGTGACATCTGCACCCGGGCCTGCCTGTATTGCGCCGTCACCACCGGCCGTCCCACCGGCATCGACCTGCAGGAGCCCGCCCGCCTGGCCAAGACGGTGAAAGAGATCGGCCTGGATTATTGCGTGATCACGTCGGTCAACCGCGACGAACTGGCCGACGGCGGGGCGTTCATCTTCGCCTCCTGCATCAAGAAGATCCGCCAGGAGGCCCCCGCCTGCAAGGTGGAGGTTTTGATACCGGATTTCGCCGGATCGTGGCCCGCGCTGCGGAAGGTGATGGACGCCGGGCCCGACGTCCTTAACCACAACATCGAATCGGTGAGCCGGGTGTTTAAAAAGGTCCGGCCCAAGGGCGATTACCAGATGTCTCTGGAGCTGTTGGCCAAGGCGAAAGAGATGGCGCCGGGTACCGTCACCAAATCGGGGATCATCGTCGGAATGGGGGAACGCCAGGACGAACTGTTGGAAACCATGGCCGACCTTCGCCGCGTCGACTGCGACCTGCTCACCATTGGACAGTACCTTCGTCCCTCTAGAAAACACCTGCCCATCGACCGGTTCTACACCCCGGCCGAGTTTGACCAGCTAAAAGAAGCCGGCCAAGCCATGGGCTTCAAACACGTCGCCTCAGGCCCCCTGGTGCGAAGCTCCTACCACGCCGGCGAGCAGCACGCCGCCGCCCAAAGCGCAACACCTGCTTAGCCCAAAAAAACCGGGTCATCTTTGCCCCAGCGATTCCACTAATTGGGCTGGGCTTTCCCAGAGGAACCTGGGCCCGGCCGCCAGCACCTTCTCCCGGTTCAAAGCCCCCCACAGCGCCGCTCCGCTGCTGACCCCGGCCCGGTGGGCGCATTCCATATCGTCACCGGTGTCGCCAACGTATAGCGCCTGGTCCGGGGCAACTTCCAGGGCATCAAGCACCTGCAACAATCCCAGTGGATCTGGCTTGTACGGTCTGCCGTCGACCAGGAACAGGGAATGGTCGATCAGGCCGCCGATGCCCGTCTGCGCCAACTCGGCATCTCCAAAGGCCTGGCGTTTATCGGAAAAGACCGCCAACCGGTATCCGCACTCCTTCAAACTTCCCAGGGTTTCGGCGACGCCGGGGTATAGGTTGGGCATTTCGGTGACAATGCTCTGGTAAAACCCCATGTACGTGTCAACCACCCGCCGCTGATCGCCGGGGAAGAACCATTCCAGGTGCTGCAAAAATGGCATGGAATACCGCTCTGCCACATCGGTGGCTTCCGGCTGGGAAGCCCGCAACGCGTCGGCGGTCTGGCGCAACAATTCTAAGTGAGTGTCCCAGCTATTCCAGAGGGTGAGGTCCCAGTCGAAGACTATCGCTTTCAAACCATCACCCGGAATCATCAGGTTACCGCTCCTCGCCGCCGGCGGGCGGGTCTTCTTCCAACAAGCGGGTGAAAAACGAGTCAAGCGCGGCGGTCTCCGGCCCCCGAAGGTGCCGGGCGAAATGCTCAACCACGCTGTGAATATGGCCGGGACCGGCCCGGTCCAACGTATCCCGCCCCTTTTCGGTCAAAACCACGTAGGAGACCCGCCGGTCCTCCGCCGACGCCTCCCGGCACACCAGGCCCGCGTCCACCATCCGGTCCACCAAACGGGTGACCCCGCTGCGGCTGAGCAGCAGAGAATCGGCCAGGACCTGATGGCGCAGGCTTCCCGCCGGCGCCTCGGAAAGGTGAACCAGCACATCGTACCAAGAGAGGGGCACCCCCGCCTGGTCCATCAAGTCGCGTTCCAACTTGCGGATCACCGTGGCGTGGGCTTCTAGAAATCTTCGCCACACCGCCAATCGCGCTTCATCTAGCTCCGGCGTCATGACGGGATTTTACCTGAAATCAGTTTCTATCACAATTGTTGACAATACAACTATTATATGCTAATTTGTTGCATGCACAACAAATAGCCACTGGGGATGTAGGAGGATGATAGACCGCCCATGGTGTAGAATGGTGCAACCGGATCAGACCAAGAAACAACGTATTTCATGACATGCACGGGCCGCATCGCTCATTTCATGATGGCCCTTTAGGAGAAGAGATGAATTTCAGAGGCATCAACCACCTGGCAATGGTAACCAACGACATGGAGAAGACCGTCCGCTTTTACCGGGACGTTCTGGGCATGCCCCTGGTTGGGGCTATAGGAAACACCCCAGGCGGGTACCCCTACCGCCACTATTTCTTTGAAACGGGTCCCAACAGCACCATTGCCTTCTTCGAGTGGCCGGGGATGGTGGAGGAGTTCCACAAGCCCGCGGGCCAGCCCGCCACGGGCAGGTTGCAATTCGACCACGTTTCCTTTGACGTGGAGACGGAAGAGGAACTGCTGGAGCTGCAAGCCCGGCTGGAAAAAGCGGGAGTGGAAGTGACCCCGGTCATAGACCACAAGTTCATCCACTCCATCTACTTCCAAGACTACAACGGCATCGCCCTGGAAGCCTCGGTTTGGATACACAACCCCACCGGGCACGCGCCTGACTACGCCAATCCCAATGTGTTCCAGGACAAGGACCCGGTGCCGGCATTGTTGGAAGATATGGAGCGCGCCAGGCTCATCGAATCCAGCTAGCAACCCTCCCGAAGGGGACCGGTAGATTTGGCCAACACCGCTCATGCCAACCTGGTGTTATTGAACGCCCGGGTTCTCACCCCCACGATGGGACGGGAATCCGGGCTTTGTCATGCCCAGGCAGTGGCCGTGGCCGGTGACACGATCATCGCCATTGGCGGCAATTCGCATATCTCCGCTCTGGCCGGGCCCGGCGCCCGGTCCATCGACTGCGCCGGCATGACTCTGATACCAGGCATGGTGGACTCCCACTGCCACGTCCTGGCCATGGCGGCGGCGCTGGGGGGATTGGACTGCGGTCCCACTTCGGTGTCATCGATACGCCAGCTCCAGCAGATCCTGCAAAAAGAGGCCGGCGGCACTCCTCAGGGCGAGTGGGTACGAGGATTCGGCTACGACGACGCAGCCTTTTCCGAGGACCGCCACCCCACCCGATGGGACCTGGACCCGGCAACCCCTCACCATCCGGTACGGCTGGACCACCGCAGCGGCCACGCCACCGTGCTCAATAGCCGGGGCCTGGAACTGGCGGGTATCAACCGGGACACCGAGGACCCGGTGGACGGTGTCATACAACGGGACCAGGCAACCGGAGAACCCACCGGGTTGCTTTTGGAGATGTCTGGTTTCTTGCGCCAGCGCCTGGGGGTTACCCGAAGTCCCGCCGAATTTCATCGGGGGATCGAAACCCTGAACGGGGAATTGCTGACCTGCGGCATCACTTCCGTGCAAGACGCCGGACCCGGCAATGACTTGGACCGCTGGCAAACCTTTACCCAACTGCAAGAGAAGGGATCGCTGGCCTGCCGAGTGACGATGATGGCCGGGGCTTCCCAACTCGGCGATTTCCAGCGGGCCGGGTTGACCTGGGGATCAGGAGACATGCGGCTGCGTTTGGGCCATGCCAAGATCATGCTCACCTTCACCACGGGAACGATGGCGCCCGGCGTCGACGGGCTGAGGGATTTGGTGGCGACGGCCCACGGCGCGGGATTCCCGGTGGCCATCCACGCGGTGGAGCAGGAAGCTGTCGCCGCGGCGGCCCAGGTCATTGGATCAGAACGGTCCACCCTTCCTTCCGGCGGAGCGGGGGACCGTATCGAGCACTGCGCCGAATGTCCTCCTGATCTAGCCGGCCTGGTGGGGCGGTCCGGCGCATCGGTGGTCACCCAGCCAGGGCTTATCTACTGGCACGGCGACGAATACAATGCGCGCGTCGAACCGTCGCTGCTGCCCCACCTATATCCCGTGGGGGAGCTGGCGCGAGCCGGGGTTTCCGTGGCCTTTGGGTCCGATGGTCCGGCAACCGACCCAAATCCGTGGCCCGCGATCTATGCGGCGGTCACCCGCACGACCCGTTCCGGCGCGAAAGTCCCGCCCCGTCAAGAAGACGATCCCATCGATGCCCGGCAGGTCTCGCAACAAGTCACCGTCCAAGAGGCATTGAACATGTATACCCAGGCCGGGGCATGGTCCGAAGGGACCCAGCGCCAAAAAGGGAATATAGAGACGGGAAAGCTGGCCGACCTGGTCCTGCTGGACCAGGACCCCTTCGAGGTGGGGGCGCCAGACCTGGCGAACATCCGGCCGGTGATCACCATCATTGGCGGCCGGGTCGTCTGGGAGAGGTGAAGCCGAGATACCCCAGTGTCAGGGCCGGATGTTGGCATCAGCCCGGCCGGTGGCTTAGTGGACACGGCGCGGCGCCCGGCGTTACTATTTTGGTGGACCGTCTCGAGGTAAACCAAGAATTCTTCCCTCGGCATACGATCCCGGCCTCTTTCTAAGTAACAAAAAGGAGAACCCAAGGCTACATGCCACTGGTATCGGCCTCTGACCTGTCAGTAAGCTACGGCACTGACTTGATCTTTGAAAATCTCAACCTGGACATCCACGAACACGCCCGCATCGGCATCGTCGGCCCCAACGGCGGCGGCAAAACGTCGTTGCTGAGGGTCATCGTCAAAGAGCTGGAACCCAATGCCGGCCGGGTGCAATGGTCCCGGGGACTGCGGGTGGGTTACGTATCCCAGGCCCCCACCCCGTCGGACGGCACGCTTAATGACGAGATCGCCGAAGCATTCCACCGGCTGCGCTCATTGGAGCAGGGCCTGGAGGCCAGCGCCCTGGAACTGGAGCGGGCGGCCAACGGCGATGGCAACCGCGATCAGGCGGAGGTGGAAGAACGGTACGCCACCCAATTAAGCGAATATGAAGCCCTGGGTGGGTATACCTACGAAAACGACATGGAACGAATGGCGGAGGCCCTGGGCCTGGGCCGCGAGGTGCTGGAAACCCCGTCATCGTCGGCCAGCGGGGGAGAGAGGACCCGTGCCGCTCTGGCCTGTGCCCTGTTGAGCCGGCCCGACCTTCTGGTTCTGGACGAGCCGACCAACCACCTGGATCTGAATGGCGTGACCTGGTTGGAGGGCTTTCTGGATAAGATCCCCTCGGCGGTGGTGGTGGTTTCCCACGACCGTTACTTCCTGGAACGGACCATAGATCAAGTTTGGGAACTGGACCACGGAAGGCTGGAAACCTTTCCCGGCAAATACGCCGCCTATAGGGAATTGAGAGAGGAGCGGATCCGCCGCCAAGCGCAGGAATACAAGCAGCAGCAGGAATACATCGCTAAAGAAGAGGCGTTCATTCGCCGGTACCGGGCCGGGCAAAAGGCCATGCAAGCCCGGGGACGAGAGACGCGGCTGCAACGGCTGGAGAGAGTACAGCGGCCGGAAAGGGACACCGCGATCGCCATCGGCGGCCTTTCCGCCTCCCGCACCGGCCAGGTGGTCCTGAGCACCCGGGGGTTGGAGGTGGGATTTGTAGAGGGCGAGACGCAGACCCGGTTGCTGTCGGTCCCCGACCTGAAATTGGAGCGAGGTTCCCGCACCGCCCTGATCGGCGACAACGGCGTGGGCAAGACGACGTTGATCAAGACCATCTTGGGCCTTACTCCGCCATTGGGCGGCTCGGTGGACCTGGGCCACAACGTAACGGTCGGCTATTACCGCCAGGGCCTCGAGGACCTTCCCGATGACTCCACGGTTCTGGAAGCGTTCCTGGACGTAAGGAACATGCCCTTTGGAGAGGCCCGGTCCTACCTGGCGCATTTTTTGTTTCAGGGAGAGGACGTTTTCAAACAGGTCGGTTCCTGCAGCGGCGGAGAACGCAGCAGGCTGGCCCTGGCCTGTTTGATGACCACCAAGCCCAATCTATTGATCCTGGACGAACCCACCACCCATTTCGACATCCCAAGCCGGGAAGCATTGGAACAGGTGCTGTTGGGATACGACGGGACCATATTATTGGTGTCCCACGACCGCCATTTCGTCTCTTTGCTGGCCGAATCACTTTGGGTGGTAGGCCGGGGAACGGTCACGCCGTTCCGGGGCACCTTCGCGGAATGGATCGAGTCCCAGTCCGAGGCCGCGAAAGAGACCTCGCAGCACGAGGATTCGCGGCCTGCCCGGCGGGCGCCCCGGGAATCAAACTCATCAAAAAAGACGTCGCGGCCCAACCCCATGAGAGAGGAACTGATGCTTCAGGCCATCGCCAAACTCGAAGCGCGGATGGCTGAACTGGAGGGCCAGTTGGAGACGGCGTCCCAGGAGCAAGACCTGGTGGCAGTAGCCAGGTTGGGCCAGGAATACGACGAAACCCAAGCTGAACTGGAGCAGAGGTTGAAGGAGTGGGGAGGCTAGCTCATCCCCCTAAGCCATTGTGATCGGCTCGTTGGGCGCCATGCCTGAGCACGCCCGTGTCAGGCGAGCCTAGTGGCTGCGCTCCCAGATGTAGTCGGCCAGCACCATCAGCGACCTGCGGGATTCGCAGTCGGGCAGGGACTCCAGCGCCAGCCGGGCGCCGTCGCAATATTCCCTGATCACACTGTAGCAATCGTCAACTATGGTGGAGTTGTTGATCATCTCCAGGGTCCGGGTCACCCGCCCATCCCCGCTGTCCGGGACATCCCGGCCACCGGGCCGGTACACGCCAGCGGGTTCACGGCCCTTGAACAGTTCCTGGATGGGGTTGTCGTCGGGGTAGCGTTCCATCAGCATGATGGTGGGCAGGGTCATCACCCCTTGTAGCAGATCGTTGCCCACGGGCTTTCCCAAGGCATCTGCGTCGCCGCGAATGTCCAACAGGTCGTCGACCATCTGGTAAGCCATCCCGATCTTGTAGGCGTAGTCCCGAAGGGTTTGCACGTCGTCTTCGGGAGCGCCGCCCAGCACCGCGCCGGTCTCGGCAGCCGTGCAAAACAGGGACGCCGTCTTCCGATAGATGCGGTCGTGGTACACGTCCCTGGCCTGCTGGGCGTCAAAGGCGTTGAAATATTCCACCAACTCACCGCTGGCCAGGTCCATGATGGTTTCCGAGAAACGGCGTATGACCCGCACGTTGCCGGTGTCGCACACGAACGTTGCCGCCGTGGCGAAGACGTAATCGCCAAAAAGCACCGCGACATGGGGTCCCCAAAGGTTGGTGACGGTGGCTTTCCCGCGGCGCAGGTCCGAGTTGTCCACCGTATCGTCATGAATCAACGTCGCCAGGTGGAGCAGTTCAACGGCGCTGGCCATGATCACCGGATTTTCCGGGTTCCCACCGTGAAATCCGGCCGCCAGCAGCGTCACCGCCGGCCGGATGCGCTTGCCGCCCTTGGCCAACACGTAGTCCAGCAGGGGGCCCAGGTAGGGAGCATCGGTCTGGGTCAGGTTGGTCAGCTTTTGGTCAACCTGGTCCAGCAGGGTTTGGATCGGGGCGTAGATAGATGCCGTTTGCTGGTCTAACCCGTCCACCAAGGCTCCCCCTTAAACGGCCTCAGCGCGCAGGCGCTGGGATTCTTCGTCAGCCACAGCGGTGTCGAGCTTGATGTAAAGGGGGCCGGGACTTCTAAGAGGACCGCCGGGCTTGATGGCATCGATCAACGCATCAAAGTCCCATGTCTCTTCTTCGATTGGCCCGTCAAACCCCAGAAACCCGTGTAGCTTTTGGGCGCTGAATGGCATGAATGGAGACAGGATCAGCTTAAGACAGTTGATCACCCTGATGGCAGTGAACAGGGTGGTGGCGGCTTCTTCCCGGTCGGTCTTGATGGATTTCCACGGCGCCTTGGTGTCCAAATACCGGTTGGCCGCTTGAGCTAGGGAAAAGGCGTGGCCGATGGCCGCCTTGAACCGGCAATTGGCGATGTTTTGGCCGACGGAGTCCACCGCCGAGCGGGCCGTGTCGATCATCGCGTGATCGACCTCGGTCAGGGCCCCAGGAACGGGCAACCGGCCGTCGAAATTCTTATAGGTGAAAGACAGCACCCGGTTGACCAGGTTGCCGTAGGTGGCCACCAGCTCATCGTTATTCCGCCGGACGAATTCCGACCAGGAAAAATCGGCGTCGCCGGATTCGGGCATGTTGATGGAAAGCAGGTAACGCAGGGGGTCCGGGTCGTAGCGGTCCAGATAATCTGGCACCCACACCGCCCAGTCCTGGCTGGTGGAAAACTTCCTGTTCTCCAGGCTCAGGAACTCGTTGGCCGGAACGTCGTAGGGCAGGTTAAGCCCGCCGTAGGCCATCAACATGGCCGGCCAGATAATAGTATGAAAAGGTATGTTGTCCTTTCCGATGAAGTAATAAGACTTGGTGGATTCGTCTTTCCAGAACTCTTCCCAGGCGTCAGGCCGGCCCGAGTCTTTGGCCCATTCGATGGCGGCCGATAGGTAGCCAATGACAGCTTCGAACCAAACGTAGATACGTTTTTCGTCGTATCCTTCCACTGGGAGGTCCACCCCCCAACTCAGGTCACGGGAGATGGCCCGGTCTTTTAAACCGTCCTCCAGAAACCGCCGGGTGAAATTCAGAACGTTGGGCCGCCAGTGGGTCTGTTTGCGCACCCACTCCAAAAGCGGCTCCTGAAAGGCCGATAGCTTGAGGAAAAAGTGCTCCGACTCCCGGAACTCCGGCGTGGTGCCCGAAATAACACACCGGGCTTGGAGCAGGTCTTGGGGGTCAAGGGTCCGGCCACAGCTCTCGCATTGATCGCCCCGGGCCCGTTGATCGCCGCAGTGTGGGCAGACGCCTTCGATGTAACGGTCGGCCAGGAAGCGATTGCAATCCGGGCAGTAGGCCAAGAGCGTGGTATCCGTGTAAATGTAACCCTGGTCCAACAATGAACGGAATATCTTCTGAACCACTTCCCGGTGGTTGCCGGTGCCGGTGGACGTGAACAGATCGAAAGAGATGCCCAACCGCCGCCAACTGTCCAGGAATATGGCATGGTAGCGGTCCACCACGTCCTGGGGCTCTATGCCTTCCTGTTCGGCGCGTACGGTTATGGGAGTGCCGTGGCTGTCGCTGCCGGAGACCATCAAAACCTGATTGCCCTTCAACCGGTGGAAACGGGCAAAGATATCCGCAGGCAGATAACAACCGGCCACGTGGCCCAGGTGCAACGGTCCGTTGGCATAGGGCCAGGCGACACCAATGAAAATGCGTTCTGCCAAGAGGGAAATGTCCTAGTGGATTTTCTGCCGAAAAACCTGGTATTTAGCAGTGATACGAATTGCGTCGCGGAAAAATCATCATATCATAATCTAGTTTCATAATCTCCGGCCCAATCTCAAACATGATGTCGGCAGACCGGAAAATGCATTGACATTAAAATGAAATGCAGGCATAAACGATGGTTGCCAGGGTCAGGGCCCAGACCACCGGCAACCCGCCTTAAATCCTCGCCCGATTCATTGACAAGGTTTATACCGACTGTTACCATCCCCCATTACATCGTTACGAAATCCGCGACGATGGGGAGTAGTAAGGGCACTCTGTCCCAGAGAGCCGGCGTTTGGTGCAAGTCCGGTGTCAGTAAGGCCCAGAACTCGCCCCGGAGCGGCCCACCTGAACAATGAAGTAGGGCGGGACGGTTGGCCCCGTTACAGGCTATCGAGCAGTTCCGGATAGGCGGTATGCGAGCCAGTCTTACCGGAAAAGAAGGGTGGTACCGCGGGAATACTCTGCCCGTCCCTTCAGGGGGCGGGTTTTTTTATTTGCCAAACCGGCGGGCCGGTTTGGCGGAGACATTATGGAAATGACCGGCGCTGAAATAGTCTGTGAAAGCCTGCTTAAGGAAGGGGTTGATATACTCTTCGGCCTGCCCGGCGGCGCTGTGCTTCCCCTTTACGGCGCGATGTCAAAATACCCGCAGCTTCGCCACATCTTGGTGCGCCATGAACAGGCGGCGGCGATGGCCGCCGACGGCTACGCCCGGGCCACCGGCAAGGTGGGTGTGTGTTCCGCCACTTCCGGCCCCGGAGCCACCAACCTGGTGACCGGCATCGCCTGCGCGATGATGGATTCGATTCCCGTCGTGGCCATCACCGGTCAGGTGCCCCGGCCCGCCATCGGCACCGACGCCTTTCAGGAGATCGACGTCACCGGTATCACGTTGCCCATCACCAAGCACAACTACCTGGTGATGAACGTGGAAGACATAGCTCCCTCCATCAAAGAGGCCTTTCACATCGCCCGTACCGGCCGGCCCGGCCCGGTGTTGGTGGACATACCCAAGGACGTCCTGCAGGTCGAGCGAACGGAATTCGTCTGGCCCGATGCCGTGAACCTGCCCGGCTATAATCCTCCCGGCGAGGCCCCCGAAGCACAGATCGCCAAAGCGGCCGAACTCATCAATCAAGCCCAACGCCCGGTGATTTTGGCCGGACACGGGGTGTTGATCTCCCGGGCCTATGGCGAAATGCGGGAATTGGCGGAGAAGGCCCAGATACCCGTGGTCACGACGCTTTTGGGAATCAGTTCACTGCCCACGGACCATTACCTCAACCTGGGAATGGCGGGCATGCACGGTCTGGCCCACGCCAGCCTGGCCATAAACGAGTCGGACCTTTTGATCTCCCTGGGCATGCGCTTCGACGACCGGGTCACCGGCCGGCTGAAGGACTTTGCTCCCAACGCCAAGGTGGTCCACGTGGACATCGACCCTTCGGAGCTGGATAAAAACGTGAAGGCCGACGCGCCGGTGATCGGGGACTTGAAGCAGGTTTTGAACCAACTTCTCCCCAGGGTAGCGGCCAACGTCCACATCGAATGGCTGCGCTATACCGACAATCTGCGGATCCAGCATGCTTCAACGCAGATCCGGGAAACCAGCGAGTTGCTTCCCCAATACGTGCTTACTGAGCTATCCAAGGCGACCCGGGGCGAGGCCCTGATCGTGACCGGGGTAGGGCAGCACCAGATGTGGGCCGCCCAATACTGCGAGTTTCAGGAGCCCAACACCCTGATAACCTCGGGCGGGCTGGGCACCATGGGGTTTGAAGTCCCCGCAGCCTTGGGCGCCAAGCTGGGCCGGCCCGATAAAACCGTTTGGTCGGTGGCCGGCGACGGCGGCTTCCAGATGACCATGTGCGACCTGGCTACGGCGGTGGAAAACAACGTCGAGATCAAGTTCGCCATCCTGAACAACGGCCGGTTGGGCATGGTCCATCAGCTTCAGGACCTGTCCTACAACCAGGACCACTTCGCCACCGTCTACAGCGGCAATCCCGATTTCGTCAAATTGGCGGCAGCCTACGGCATAACCGGGATACGTGTGACCGAGAAGGATAAGGTCGCCGAGGCTATACAACAGGCCATGGAAACCCCGGGCCCGGTGATCGTGGACTTCATGATCAGGGAGACGGAAAACGTATACCCTTGGATCCCGGCGGGGGAATCGGTCAACGAGATGTTGGAAGAGAGTTGGCCCGGCAAAGCCGGAGAGAGGACATCCTGATGGCATCCGCCGGACCAGACCGCCCTCAGCACCACACCCTGGTTGCCCTGGTAGAGGACAAGCCGGGCGTCCTCACCCGCATCGCCAGCATGTTTCGACGCCGCGGATTCAACATCGCCAGTCTCGCGGTGGGCAAGAGCGAGCAGCCCGGCCTTTCGCGCATGACCTTCGTGGTGGAGGGCGATGAGCATACCGTGATCCAGGTGACCAAACAGTTGGACAAAC
Organism: Chloroflexota bacterium; assembly: GCA_022562335.1. GTDB lineage: Bacteria > Chloroflexota > Dehalococcoidia > Lucifugimonadales > UBA3495 > Io17-Chloro-G2. Next base: position 2,181 of record JADFPM010000031.1, on the reverse strand, counting down.
TCATCGATGTCATAAAGGTGACCGACATCTCCAATGAGGAGATGGTCGCCAGGGAACTCGCCCTGATCAAGGTCAACGCCAATGCTTCCAACCGGGGCGAAGTGATTCAGATCGTCCAGCTTTTCCGGGCCAACATTGTAGACGTGGGCGCACAATCGGTGGTGATCGAGATCACTGGAGAAGAGGACAAGATCAACGCCATGCACGACCTGTTAAAGCCCTTTGGCATCATAGAGATGCTGCGCACCGGCCTGGTGGCCATGGTCAGGGGCCAGTCCAACGGGCGCAACAGCGATAGCGTGGGGCTAGAAGCCCACGGCCATCCGGCCAACGGCCTCAACTCGATACCGGAAGCCTCGCAAAAAAAGGCGAATCAAGATTGACCGGTTTTCAACTTAAAGGGGATTTAGAGATATGGTAAACGTCTACTATGACGCCGACGCAGACCTGGGGCTCTTAAACGGCAAGACCATCGGCATAATCGGTTACGGCAGCCAGGGACATGCCCATGCGCTGAACCTGCATGACAATGGACAGAAAGTCCTGGTGGGTCTCTACCCGGACAGCAAAAGCCGGGCGGTGGCCGAGGCTGCCGGTCTGGAAGTGGCCGACGTGCCTGAGGTTGCCGCCAGGGCAGACGTGTTGATGGTGCTCATCCCCGACCACATCCAGGGCGGCATCTATCGCGAACAGATCGCCCCCAATCTTAGATCCGGAAGCGCCTTGATGTTCGCCCACGGTTTCAGCATCCACTACGGAGAGGTGAAGCCGCCGCCGGATGTGGACGTGATGATGATCGCTCCCAAAGCGCCGGGGCACCGCATGCGGGAATTATTCCAGCAAGGCATTGGCGTCCCCTGCCTGCTGGCCGTCCACCAGGATGCCACCAGCCACGCCAAGGAGATAGCCCTGGCCTACGCCAAGGGCGTCGGCGCCACCAACGCCGGCGTGTTGGAAACCACCTTCAAATTCGAGACCGAATCAGACCTGTTCGGAGAGCAGACCGTTCTCTGCGGCGGGGTCACCGAGCTGGTGAAGGCCGCCTTCGACACCTTGGTTGAGGGCGGGTACCCTCCGGAGATAGCCTACTTCGAGTGCCTCCACGAACTGAAGATGATCGTGGACCTGATGTACCAGGGCGGGTTCTCATACATGCGCTTCTCCGTGAGCGATACCGCCGAATACGGCGACCTGACCCGGGGGCCCCGGGTGATCGACGAGCATGTACGGGAAAATATGCGAAAGGTCCTGGCCGACATCCAAGACGGCAGCTTCGCCAGGGAGTGGATCGCCGAGAATGACGAGGGCCGCAAGCGCTTCTTACCTCTGCGGGAGGCGGCCCAGACCAGCCAGATAGAAGAGGTCGGCAAGCGGCTCCGGGCCATGATGCCGTGGATGGACCCCAAGTAGTGATGGGAAGAAACACCAGAAGTTGATCCCAGGAGTGAACGAAATGATAACCCGTGAGGCGTTGAGTGTAGTCCACCATCGCATCCTAGTCCTGGCCGGGCTAGGTGTGGTGGACTACGTGGCCCTGCCACCCCTTCCCCAAGATTGATACCTGATTCGAATGACCAACATCAAGATAAAAGGGAAAGGGAAAAGACATGGCTGACAGAAAAGTATTGTTTTTGGACACAACCCTCCGGGATGGAGAGCAGTCCGCCGGCATAGGAATGACCGGGGAAGAGAAATTTGAGATCGCCAAGCAGTTGCAGCGGATGAAGGTCGACATCATCGAGGCCGGGTTCGCCGCCAGTTCCCCCGGTGACTTCGATGCCATCACCAAGATCGCCAAAGAGATCGAAGGACCCGTGATATGCTCTCTGGCCCGGGCCCACCCCAACGACGTGGACAAGGCCTGGCAATCGATCCAACACGCAGAGAAACATCGCATCCACGTGTTCCTGTCCACCTCCGACATCCACGTGATGCACCAGCTACGCAAGGACCGGGAAGAGGTCATGGGTATGGCGGTCTCCATGGTGGCGCGGGCGAAAGAGTACTGCTCCGACGTCGAGTTTTCCCCCATGGACGCCACCCGCACCGTGCCCGAATATCTGTACCGGATGCTGGAGGAGGTCATCAAAGCGGGGGCCACCACGGTAAACATCGCCGACACCGTGGGTTACGCCATCCCTTCGGATTTCACCCGGCTGATCAAAGACATATTCGCCAACG
>JADFPM010000279.1 GCA_022562335.1 Chloroflexota bacterium | reverse complement strand
GCAAGGTGGATATTTTGCGGTATACCGCGCTGCAAGACGTGGGCAAAGCGGTCCACCCCAGCTACGTTGAAGGCCAGATCCAGGGCGGCGCGGTCCAGGGCATCGGCTGGGCCCTGAACGAAGAGTATTTCTTCAACGACAAGCACGAGATGGTCAACTCCAGCTTCCTGGACTACCGAATGCCCACCAGTCTGGACCTGCCCATGATCGACACCGTGATCGTGGAAGTGGCCAACCCGGGCCATCCCTTTGGTGTGCGGGGCGTGGGAGAGGTATGCATAGTGCCTCCCATGGCCGCCGTAGCCAACGCCATCCACAACGCCATCGGTGTCCGGATGGAAAAGTTGCCCATGTCCCCTGGCGCGATCCTGGAAGCGCTTTGGGAAGACGGGAAGTAGGCCCGCACGGCCTGCGGGGCCCGATTCCCTGTGGTTGGGGTCGGCTCCGCTGCCAAGCGTAGGCTAGTAGTTCACGGTAGGGGCGCACGGCCGTGCGCCCCTGTGTTTGGGACAAAGCACATGGCCAAGATCAAAACCACCGCCGTCGATATCCATCTGGCGCCGGTCCAAGACGGCCCGTCCGTCGAGGATATCCTCCGCGAATTGGGCGGCAGAAGGGGAGCCATCCTCGCCGCTCTGAGGGATATGGTCATGTCCCTGCCCGGCGTTGATGAAAGGGCCGTCTACGATGGCTTCTGTCAAGAATGGACCCCTGCCTACTACGTGGAAGGCTCCAAGGCCAGGCGGCAACTGTTCCACGTCCACGACTTCCCTTCAGGATTGCGAGGCACGATCTTTGTGGGGGTAAGGACCCTGCAGCCGGTGTTATTGGACGCCGGGCCGATTTCGCCACGCATGAAGATCGCCATCGAGGAAACGCCTGGGAACCGGACGAAACAGGTGAGGGTGCCGTTGAAAACGTTGAAAGACGCGGCGGCCTTCTGCGAGATGGTGCGGGTCAAATGGGAGTTTGAGCAAGGGCGGATCGGCCGGTAGCGTTTACCGGGCCCAAACACCAACGGAGGACGGATGTAAATGTAGGGGCACGGCATGCCGTGCCCCTACGCCGTTGTCAGGAATCACCGTCCGGAGAGTCTTTACAGATTTACGTGACTGCCGCTTCCTCCACCGGTTTGTTGGTGGCTGGGTCAACCTCGAAGGAGCTGAACAGCTCCAGTTCCTTGCCCATCTCCCGCACCGCCGGGATGACCTCTTCGCCCATCAAACGCAGGCTGCGCATCTGGTCGTCGTGGGTCATGGCCCCGTCGCCGTCCCAGAAGAAGATGCTGCCCGGCCGCAGGTACTCCAAGACGTGGCGTATCTTGGGCAACACGGTTTTGGGAGTGCCCGCGATGATGGTGAGGTCTTTGGCCTGCTCTTCGTAAGGCCTTCGATTCGTGCCGAACCGGCCCAAGGGGCCGAAGGCGGTGGCCGCAATCTTTCGGGACGACCGGGAAGTGTGCCCCGGCAGGCTCTGAATCGCCGGGTTGATCTTTCCTTCGTTGCCCGACAGGAAGGGATTGCTCACCCCGGAGAGATACTTGCGGGCGACCTCTTCCGCTTTCTCGTCGGTCTCGTCCACGTGGACCTTCCACAGATAGGACAGGTTCTGGGTGCCGGACTCGTAGCCCAACTCGGCCGCGGTGTCGTGATACATCTGGAAGGCGTCTTTGGTGGGCTCCAGTTTGGTGGCAAGGAGCACCAGGGGATAGCGGTGCTCGGCGGTCCATTTGATGGTCTCTTCGCTGACCGTCGACGGTATCCATATCTGCGGGTGCGGCTGCTGTAGAGGCCGGCACCAGGGATTGACGTACCGGTAATGGTAATGCTTGCCCTCCCAGCGGAAGGGTCCGGGCTGGGTCCAGGTCTTGATGATGAAGTCGTGGGCCTCTTCGAACCGTTCCCGGTTGTAGTGGGGAGGGGCATTGTGGGACCAGCTTTCCCTGCCTCCACCCCGGACAAACCCGGAAACCAGCCGGCCGTTGGAGATCATGTCGATCATCGCCAATTGTTCCGCCAGGAAGAGAGGGTCTTCCCAGATGGGGAGTACGTTGCCCAGGATGACGATCTTGGCCTTTTTGGTCTGGCGGGCCAGGATGGACGCGCCCACGTTGGTCACGCCCTGCATGCAGAAGGGCGTGCTATGGTGCTCGTTGAGCATCAGGGCGTCGAAGCCCATCTCCTCGGCGTAGATCTTCTCGTCCAGATAGCGGTTGTAAAGTTGGGCGCCGACCTTGGGGTCGTAAAGCTCATTGCTGATGCTCAGGTCGGTGCTCTGGGTGCCCATCAGTCCTGTTTTATCGTCCTGCCAAGGTTGCTCGGTGAAATGACCGATTAGCATGTTTAATCCTCTTCAGGTGTCTGTTCCGGTTATGGCAGTTTAGCATCCTGCCGTCAGACGTGTCCAGGCAAGGACACCCGGGCCGATGCTGGTCAAAACACCGGGGACTGATTATCATAGGCCCGTGTCCAACATTACATAACCTATCCCGTTGTTGAAGGAGCGTAGGGATATGGCTAGTGATTACACCATTTGCGTAGGCACCGTGGGGCAGGGGATTTGGCATAGTCCGGATGCCGGGGAAACCTGGGACAGGATCAGAGAACCCTTTCCACCCGATACCCAGATTAGGGCCTTGACGGTTCACCCCGCCAAACCCAACGTTTTGTTTGCCGGCGCGAATTCCGGCATATACGTCAGTCACGACAGAGGCGCCAAATGGGAGAAATTGGATTCGCCGATGGACTCTCTGCATGTCTGGAGCATCGCCATCGATCCCAACAATCCCGACACCATGTTCGCCGGGACCTGCCCACCCTACCTGTTCCGGACCAAGGACGGTGGCCGTAAGTGGGAAAAACTCTCGGTGGAAATATCCAAGGAATGCGCCATCGGCACCCCCAGGGTCACTGCCTTGGCCGTTGACCCGTTGGAACCCCGCACCGTTTGGGCGGGCGTGGAGATCGACGGGGTGTACCGGAGCCTGGACGGCGGCGATACCTGGACCCACATAGAGGACGGCATCAACAATCCGGACATTCACGGCATAGCCGTTGCCGCAGGCGGTCAAAACGTGCTGGTAAGCACACCCAGAGAGGTATTCGCCAGCGAGGACGTGGGTGAGAGTTGGCGGTCGGTGGTCACCACCGACAAGTTCCCATTGCGTTACTGCCGGTGGGTCGCGATGAAGACCGACGACCCACAGGTGATCTTCGCCGCCAACGGTGACGCCGCCATTGGCAGCACCGGCACGGTGCAGAGGTCCCGTGATGGCGGTCAGACGTGGGAAACGAGTCAGCTGCCCGTGGAGCCCAACTCGCCCATATGGGATTTCGCCACCCACCCGTCGGACCCAAATCTGGTGCTGGCCAACAGGCTCTTTGGCGAACTGTACCGAACCAATGACGCCGG
>JADFPM010000278.1 GCA_022562335.1 Chloroflexota bacterium | reverse complement strand
TCCGGATTGCCGTTACCTCGTCATCAAAGACACTTGGCGATCACGAGTTCACCCCCATCCTAACCTTCCCCCGTCGAGGGGGAAGGGATTGGTCCTCTCCCCATTTTCGGGGGAGAGTTAGAGTGGGGGTGAGATCCCATATGCACATGGCAGCATCAACGAGACGCTAGGAGTATTTGCCGGTGAGTTGGGGCGTGGTGCCCTCTTTGCCCGACTCCGCCATTTCCAGCCGCGTGGTCCGGGCCCAGGTCCGTTTCAGGTCGTCGCGGATGCCGAAGTTGAGGTTGCCCAAACCGTCGATCTCCAGGTTTACCTTGTCGCCGTCCATGAAGGAACTGAGCCCCCGGTGATTCGTGCCGGTGGCCAGCACGTCTCCGGGCTCCAGCGGGTGGATGGATGTGACCCACTCCATGATCCGGGGGATCTTATGGGCCATATCGCTGGTGTGGTAGCTCTGCTTCAGTTCTTCATTCACGTAAAGTTTGACCGACAGATTCAGGGGATCGTCGATCTCATCCGCTGTCACCAGCCACGGGCCCATGGGCGCGAATGTCGCCCGGGACTTCATCTGATAGAAGGTGTTGCCCGGAGGCGTCAAACCGCGGGCGGAGCCGTCGATGAACCCCATGTAGCCGAATATGTAATCGTAGGCGTCTTCGGGCTTGACGTTTTCCGCGTGTTTGCCGATGACCAGGGCGAACTCGGCTTCGCCCTCGAATATGGTGGCGGGCACGTCGGGCAGGACCATGATGTCGCCGTTGCCGATCACCGCGTTGGGCGACTTGTGGAAGGCGTTGATGGGGGCGGGCTCGGACCTGGTGCCGTCCTCCATATAGTTGACCGCCATGCAAACGATGTTGCCGGGCGCGGGCAGGGGGGAGCGCAACCTCACCTGGCCGACAGGCTTGCCTTGGCCGCTATCGGCCGCCGCCTGAAGCGCCGCCCGGTGCTGGGAGAAATTGGCGATGACCTGGTTGATCAGGTCCTGGGGAGATGTGTGGACGATGCCGGACACCGCCGCTCCCACGTCCACCACGTTACCGTCCTTGACAACGCCCAGCTTGAAATCGTCGAAGAATACCAGCTTCATGTTTCCTCCTCTCTATTTTCTCGTCTAATCCACGGGCTGAATAGTCAGGTTTTACCCGTGCCTACGGGCGCGACTTTGGGCGTATTGTATGGGACAGGTTTGGCGGGGTCAACGGCGGCTGAGCAACACCCCTTGGGGCCGCCTTGACGAACGGAACGGCCCAACTACAATACAACCTGGAATGCCCTCTAGACCGGCGGCCACGGCCACATCCACCCCATGCCCTGGAGGCGCCACCATGCCCGATGATTCTTCCGATAATCCCAGCGCAGCCCAGTTGCTATTGAGCCCCTACCGGGTGCTGGACCTGACCGACCAGCGCGGCCTGCTTTGCGGCAAGATCCTGGCCGACCTGGGCGCCGACGTCATTCAGATAGAGCCTCCGGGCGGCAGTCCCGCCCGGGAACTGGGCCCGTTCTACCACGATGAGGCCGAGCCAGAAAAGAGCCTCTTCTGGTGGGCCTACGCCGCCAACAAGCGGGGCATCACTCTGAACATCGAGTCCCCTGCCGGCAAGGGCCTGCTGCTCAAGCTGGTCAAAGACGCCGATTTCTTGATCGAGTCTTTCTCACCCGGATACCTGGACGGCCTGGGCTTGGGCTACGCCGCCCTGGCCGAAACCAATCCCGGCCTGGTGATGGTCTCCATAAGTCCCTTCGGCAAGGATGGGCCCTACGCGGGCTACAAAGCGCCGGACATCGTCGGAATGGCCATGGGGGGATTCATGTGGCTCACCGGCGACAGCGACCGGCCTCCGGTGAGGGTTAGCTTTCCCCATTTCTACCTGCACGGCGCGGCGGCGGGGTCCACCGGGGCCATGCTGGCTCACGCCCACCGTGCCCTTACCGGTGAAGGCCAGCACGTCGATGTCTCGTGCCAGCAGGCGGTGGCCCGCACGTTGGCCCACGCCCCCCAACATTGGGACGTGGAGGGCAACATACTCACCCGCAACGGCGTTTACCGCCAGACTTCTGGGGACAGTCTCGTTCGCACCTCCTGGCCCTGCAAGGACGGCTTCATCAACTATTCCCCCGGAGGCGGCGGGGCCGGCGTGGCCGCCAGCACCCGGGCCCTGTTGGCCTGGATGGATGATGAGGGCCTGGGAGACGAATACCTGGACTCGGTGGATTGGGAGGAACTTGGCTACGGGCAGATGCGGGCGGAGATCATGGAGAGGGCGGTCGATCCCCTGATCCGCTTTTTCGCCACCCACACCAGGGCCGAACTGGTGGCCGGCAGCGTGGAGAAACGCATCCTCCTGTTTCCGGTTTCCACCCAGGAGGATATCCTGGCCCATCCCCAGTTGGAGGCCAGGGGGTATTTTCAGGAACTGGAACATCCCGAACTCGGCATCACCGCCACCTACCCCGGCCCGTTCATCAAAGACAACGACAGGGATAGAGAATCACAGCGGGTAGGCATCCGGCGCCGTCCGCCCCTCATCGGTGAGCACAACCGGGAGATTTACCAGGGCGGCCTGGGAATGAGCGGCGGCGAGATGGCCGAACTGAAAGCGGCGGGGGTCATCTGATGGCCTCTAAACCGTTAGACGGCCTGAAGGTATTGGACTTTTGCTGGGTGGCCGTAGGTCCCCAGACCACCAAGTACCTGGCGGAATACGGCGCCACGGTGATCCGGGTGGAGTCGTCCAAACGGCCCGAAACCCTGCGCCGGGCGGCGCCCTTCGCCGGCGGGATCCAGGGGATCAACCGCAGCGGCTACTTCGCCAACTACAACGCCAACAAATACGGCATCACCATCGCCATGCGCCATCCCAGGGCCAAAGACCTGGTCTTGCGTATCGCCTCCTGGGCGGACCTGGTCACCGAGAACTTCACCCCCGGCACCATGGAGGACTGGGGCTTGGGATACGCCCAGTTGAAAGAGGTCAACCCCAAGATCGTGATGTTCAGCACGTCCATGCTGGGCCGGGGCGGCCCCATGGAGAAGCAGCCGGGGTTCGGAGCGGTGCTGTCCTCCCTGGCCGGGCTTACCAATATCATCGGCTGGCCGGACCGCGGGCCGGTGAACCCCTACGGGGCCTATACCGACTTCATCTGTCCCCGGTTCGCGGTACCGTCCATCCTGGCCGCCCTCGACAACCGGAGGCGCACCGGGGAGGGAATCCACCTGGATATGTCCCAACTGGAGGCTTCCATCCACTTCTCGGCTCCCATCCTGATGGACTTTCTCGTCAACGACCGGGAGCCAACGCTGATGGGCAACCGGCATCACGCCGCCGCGCCCCACGGGGTCTACCCCTGTAAAGGGGACGACCGGTGGATCGCCATCGCCTGTTTTAGCGACGATGAGTGGACAACTCTCACCACGGTTATGTCA
>JADFPM010000030.1 GCA_022562335.1 Chloroflexota bacterium | reverse complement strand
TGGAACCAAGAAGATGGCAGTTGAGCCGGAATCTCGTCAGGGCGCCGGTGGAGTGTAGTGCCGCCGGGCAAACGGCCCGGATAGAGAAGGAGGTCAAAGCCTTTAGCCGGGCCCGCAGTTTTAGGTACATGGAAGTGGTCAAAGTATCGCTGCCCCTGGCCTGATGCAGATCATTGGCCGAGAAGCGCGCAGGGGGTGATTTCGGAGGTGGAGCCAGGCTTCGAGGTTAATGCCGGCAGACAGCCTAGCCGGGTAAAAGGCCTTCGCCCACGAACAGGTGTTGCGCCTCGTCCAGCGTTGTGTCTGGAGGCGGCAGGATCACGTCCGATTCGACAAGCTCGTCCACCGGCAGGGCGGACCCGTTATCCCGCACCACGGCCAACAATTGGGTCAGAAGACCATCGAAGGCGCTGCGGTCTGCTGCCTCCACCGCCTCCACGAGTTGGTTATCTATGTCGTTCAGTTGGTCGACGAAGGAACCGGGAAGATTGAACTGGCCTTCAGTCGAGATACGAATAATCATGTTCAGCTCCCCGGTAGTTGCTTCCTCTCCGCCGACGGCAGGCCCGATTTAAGCGCGTTCAGTTCATCCTCCACGTTCTGCGAGGAGGTCAGGGCTTCCAACTCTCGGCTGATGTCATCTTGAGCTCCGCTGAAATCATTCAAGACCCCGACGGCGGCCAGTTCGTCAATGGCGCCCGCCCGTGCCCGCATCTGGTCGGTTTTGTTTTCCGCGCGCTCCACCGCCAGGCTGATGTCGCCCATCTCTTCGGATATGCCCGACAAGGCCGAGCCGATGCGGACCTGCGCTTGGGCCGCGGTATATTGGGCCTTGATGATCTCTTTTTTGGTTTTGAACGCGCTGACCTTGGCCTGAAGCCGCTGCTCGGCCACGGTTAGCTTGTCCTGCTCCGTCTCCATCCCGGCGATCTGGTCGTCCAGTCCCTGGAGCTCGACGACGGCAGCCTGCTTGCGTTGCAATGCCATCCTGGCCAGGTCCTCCCGGCCCACTTCCAATGCCTGCTGGGCCTGGGACCCCAGCTTGGCGATGTTGCCTTGGACGGTGGACGCTTGCTGCTGTATCTGCCGCTTGGCGGTGACCATTTCGACAACGCCACGCTTCACGTTGCGGAGCATCTCCAACTGCTTTTCGTACGAGTAATCCAGTGTTTCCCGCGGGTCCTCCGCATTGTCCAATATCCTATTCATCTTCGACTTAACGATGGTTGACATTCGCGAGAGCATTCCCATGATGGACCCCTTAACAATTAGTGATTATAAAGCCCCCGGCTGGTTGCTTCAAAAACCGCCCGACCCACCCTTCCTGCCGGTAGCCAATCCGATCAAACCAACAATGACGGTGATAAAGCCAACGATTATGATTATCCAACCCGTGACATCCAGGAGCCATTCGATCAGATTGCTCTTTAGAAGAGCTCCCGCGGCCATAAGTACTACGCCTATTACGATCCAAGTGATTTTACCCATTGCCGAATCCTTACCGTACCAACAGTGTTGCCGTTAGAGCTAACATTATAGCCCACTGTTATTCGGGTCAATCGTACCATTTCTGCATATAAGTGGGTATCTATAATCGGATCTTTCTCGCCGGCAGCCCGGGCACGTCCAGCACCAAAGAAGCGGAACGGCACGCCTAAAAACATAAATGAGGGCGTTTAAGACCGGCCTCGCCACCTGACGGAGACTCCCACCCTTCGTAGATAGGGTCCGGAATGGTATAAGTGGCGCAAATCCCGTAACGCCAATATGGCAAAGATGACGGCATATCAGGCAGAATTGAAACGGCTCACGATGGGAAATGCCAGATTGACCTGTACGAGGCCGGTAAGTATACTCGAAACCGCCAGAATCGCTGGGCCGGATTCCGCCTGGTTTGATTTGAACCGCCATGAAGCGAGTCATCCCGATGAAGGTTGCCAGCCGGTTACTACGTTAATATACTGACCGGCAGAATCCTGGTCCGTTGACGAACCGTACCTCTGTACCGTACCCATTGGAGTCTAGATAAATGTTGCGGTCACTCTTTGGGAAAGGGAAAAAACGAAAGGGCGCCGGCGCCAAAAGCCCAGTCCAGGACGACAGCATCCGCACCGCAAAGGTCGGAGATGTCCTGTCCATCCAGGGTCTGTCATTGGAATACGATGACCTGTACTTCTTTGTCGAAAGGATCAACCGGTACTCCACCGACGCGGAAACCTGGTACGAGCTTACCTGCGTTGACGGAGATACCCATGTTTGGATCGATTGGACCGATGGCTACGATCTGTTCGTTACCGCGACCGACGACCCGGACCCGGTCGGGTTGGGCAGCATCGGCCTTACCGAGGAACAGTTGATCGATCTGGACGAAGAGAACTCCATCGATAATTCCATTGAGGTGGAAGGCGACCGGTACGATTACCGGAATAGCTCCGAGGCGACCTTCTACCAGGATGACCGGGGCGAGGGTCAAGGGTTCTACCACTGGGATTTCATGCGGGAAGACGGAGACCGGGTCCTATCGGTTTCCAAGTGGGAAGGCAGACCCTTTGAGGCAGTCTTTAGCGATGTGATGGACCCGGACGGGATCAAGCTATATAAAGGCGAACGCACGGACGATCGCAAAGACACGGGCAGCCGGAGGGCGAAATGATAGACGCATTCCTAGACACGTTGCAGGCCTTTCCGAGAGGGTTAGGTTTTGTAGGGCTGGGCATAGTCATCCTGGTGCTGGCCAAGCTGGCCCGCGATGTGGTGACCAGCTACCGCATCGATGAGGAAGTCACTCAGAAGAATAACGTGGCCGTGGCTTTAAGGCTCAGCGGCTATCTGGTGGGCGTGATCCTCGTTTTCCTGGGAGCTTTATACCAACCGCCGACCCTGATCGCGGTGGACGGGTTCGGTTTTGACCGCGCCTACGGGGAAGAGATCCTACGGGTGTTCATCTATTCTATCGCGGGGATCGTGGCTTTGAACCTGGTCCGGCTACTGATGGACCGCCTGATACTTTACAAGTTCAGCGTTGAGAAAGAGGTCGTCCAAGACCAGAACGTGGGGACCGGCGCCGCGGAATTCGGCTTGTACGTCGCCACCGGGCTATTGATCGCTGGCGCCATAGCGGGCGATGGCACGGGGACCGAACTGGCGACCGCCCTGACGGCGTTGGCCTTCTTCGGCATGGGGTTGGCGTTGTTGGTGGTGTTCTCGCTCTTCTATCAGTTCACAACTGCTTTCGACATCCATTCCGAGATAGAAGGTAAAAACACCGCGGTGGGAGTCGCCTTCGGAGGCAACCTTATCGCCATCGGCCTGGTGACGTTCAAGGCATTGTTTGGGGATTTCGCCGGTTGGGGCGAAAGCACCGTGACGTTTCTCACCTTTGGGGTGCTCGGCTTCGCGCTGCTCTACGTTCTAAGGTTGCTCGTAGACCTGCTGTTGTTGCCCACCGTGAAAATCTCCAACGCGCTGGCCGAACAGCGCAACGTGGGCGTCGCTTTTATCCAGAGCGCCGTGGTGATCAGTATGGCGCTGATATTGTTCCTGGCGATCTAACCGGGATCATCACATCAGCTGGCTTCTTGGGATGACCGTTGGGCCTGACCGCCGGTGTGGCTAGGCCCACACCCTCCCAATGATCTCTTGCTGGGATTCCAGCTCCCTGGCCCGGTCCGCCCGCTCTTCCAGCAGCACGTATCCGCTTTCAAGGATTTGTCCGATGGCGGCCTCGTCAACCTCGAACCGGTTGACCACCGGTTCGAGGATGCCGTCGAAAAATGACTCGTCATCGAGCAGGCCTTTCCAGCTCAGTAAGAAGTCATCCAGCGTGCCGTCGTACAGGCGCAGCAAGAAAACGGTCCTGACCGGGTCCAATCCCTCGGCCTCAAACATATGGACCCGCAGGTCCACGCCCCGGCCGGTGTCGAACTCAACCGAGCTTGGGTCCAGCGTATCCCCGTTCAAATCAAAGCCGGTATCTTTGAAGTGATCGTACGCGTCTATGTACGATTCAGTTTCACTCAACAACCGGCCTATGAATACTCTCCCTTCCTCGGTGATGCCAAATGTCTGCGTATCCTGATAACAAGTGATCAGGCCCTTGGATTCAAGGTCCGCAACGGCGGCCGTCAACCCCGCTTCAGCGCCGCATGGAAGAGGCGCGGGAATCTCAACCTTATGTTTGTCCAGAAAATACAGGACGGTCAGCGACTGCAGCCACGCCAGCAGTCCCTCTTTGCTCCCCCAGAAACCCGATTGGGTGGCATCTTCGATCACGCGGTACCGCTGCTTGATCTGTATCGTCAGTCTGGAGACCGCTGATTGCCCGCTGGCCCCAAGCTGTTGGGAGACCAGGCCGGAAAGATCCAAATCCAACCCGTCACCGCCTGTGAACGACAGCGTGCAACGGCCCTTTCGCGATTCAGCGAAAGCGTCCAGGAAGACTGCGTAGATATCGGGCAAGTCGGGGTTGGACCGAAGGTCGAACATCGACGCCACGCCACGCTGCTCATCCTCGCCTGGGGGGAAGGCGTGCTCCAGCAACTGGGACACCGTGGCGCCGGACAGCTTCGCGGGCAGGACGAGGTCCAGAACGTTTTCGGGGTCCATGCCGGCCAAGGAAATCTGGACCTCGAAGCAACCGCTCTGGCCGCTCCCGGCCGCATCGCTGTTCTCCGTGATTGGCTCTGGGTTGACCATTAAAAGCGCGGGCCCAGGACTTTCATGCCGCCGCCGCCGCCCCGGCCGCCGCCGCCGCCGGACCGGCTGAAAGACCGGGTCGATCCTGACCTGGCCCGGGTGACGGAATTGCTATTCTTGAAGGTCCCGGTGGTCCTCCGCGCCGATTGGTAGGTCCGGCGGTTCGAGCTGACGTTGCTTTTGGCCTGCTGATAGCGCGACCCGGCAAATGATGCCTGCTTCCTGCTGAAATTGCTGTTCCGTTGCACCTGCCTGCCGTATGAGGACGATTGACGGTACCTGGTGCGCTGGGTCCGCATCTCAGCCCCCCGCCCAATGGGCGTGGAGTAGTAGTAACCCCTAGGAGACATGGCGGATATGAGCATGTAGGTCATCAGAAAGTTGCCGGCGCCAAATTGGCTGCGGTAGTAGCCATTGGTGTTGTGGCCGCGCATATCGTATTCGTCGTTGGTGCCCTTGACGATGGAAAACAACTGGTCATCCTGAGCTTCGTCGATGTCATTGTTGCCATTCAGGTCTTCCCACCCCTCCAGGGTCAGGGTGTTGCCATCCTGGCTGGCCCTGATGATGACCAGGCCGTCGCCCTCATAGATCTCGTTTACTCGGCGTTCGAAATCGGTGGCGCTCTTTGAGTCCTTGAACGCGGCTTGGACCTCGTCCAGGTTGATGCTTCCCGCCGCTCCATCGGTGGCCGCCCAATCTTCGTAAGACGGGCCGGTGGCGCAAGCGGCGGCCAGCGGGGCCGCTGCGACCAACCCTCCCAGGGATAGCGCGGTGCCGAGTCTAATTCGTCTCTTGGCCATTTTGATCACCTCCGTTACTAATCGGCGGCCGCGGCTACGGCCGTGGGGCGGTCTGCTATGAGCATCTTCACATCGTCGTTTACCCGAAAAGTATCCGGCGGCCCGGCGCCGTATCCGTCCAGGGCCAGGGCCACGGGGAAGGTCAATAAACGGGACATGAACTGGGCGACGACCCGCTCTCGGAAACCTTCCCACGCCTGGAAACTCTTCCTGATGTAGTGTGCCACCGCTGATTTATGGGTGGTGGTTACAAGTATCTGGTTGGAGATACAGTCCTTTAATTCGTTGATATGGCCGCTCCACAATTCGTCGGCGGTCTGAAGAAGTATTTGCCTGGCCAAGCCGGAAAATTCCTTCCGGCCCAGCCTATCTTCCAACCGTTCTATTTCGCCGATGAATAACCCGTCGAGCTCCTGAGGAAGCAGGTTGAAATCGCCGCCAAATAGTTCGGAGCAAGCAATTCCATAGTCCAATTGGACTTCATCCGCCAGGCAGTCGAATTGGACTCTATATTCCTCCGAGGTCAATTGCGGGAAATGGCGCGCCACCAACCGCGCTGCATTTTCCCGGGCCACGGCGACGCAAAAATCCTTCTGGGAAACCGCCTCCATGACCTGGGCCCTCCAGCGGTAAAACATGCCGGTCTGGAGGTCCAGCACCGCCGTATAGTCTTGCATCAAGCCCCTCTGGACCTCACCCTCCCGCTCGGCGATCCTCTGGAAAGCTTCGATGTGCTCCGCGACCTCGCGTCCCGCAAAATAGGTCCTGCCCGCGTCATCCACTTCCCGGCATTTGCCCAGCTTCAACACGCCGTCAACGCGAAGATTGATGAGGTTGTCTTCCAGCGAGAGGATCGTCTGGGTGAGGCCGAAGTCGCCCTGCCTGCCGCTGCGGCCGTTCAACTGGAGGTCGATTCGCGGCGTATCATGGATCTCGGTTCCGATCACCCGGAGCCCTAAAGAGAAATCCACGACGAACCGGCCATCGCCTGGACCCTCAGCACCACTTGATCTGACCACCAGCTGCCGGCGGCCTCCATGCTTTTCCTGGGTGGTGGAAAACAGCATGGAGTTGGAAAGCTCGGTCTCCAGGATTCCGGCTTCCTTTATCGAGTAGCAATTTACCAGCACCGGCCCTGTTTCTTCGGACAAGAGGCGGCGTATCAGTTGGACGGTCCGCCCCACGATCGCGGCGCTCAGGCCGGGCTCCAATAGGATGTCGGTGCCCCTGCCCGCCATGTTGGTGGCTACGGTGACCGCGCCGAGCTTGCCTGCATCCTTGATGGTTTGCGCTTCCATATCGCAGCTCAATGCGTTGAGCAGATTATGGCGGATATCCTTTTCCGACAATAAGCGGCTGAGCTCTTCGGAACGTTCCACCGTAGGCGTGCCGACCAGCACCGGTTGTCCGGCTTGATGACAGGCGATCACCTGGTCCACGATGGCCGAGAGCTTCTCACTGCGGGTCAGATACACCTTGTAACCCAGGTCGACCCTGTTGATGGCCTGGGCCGGAGCAAGCACGGCCACCGGCAGACCGTACTTCTGTAAAAACTCGTCCGAGGAACTCGACGCGGTGCCGGTCATCCCGCAGATGCTTTGGTACCGGCGGATGAACCCTTCGACCGATATCTGCCCCAGGGTTTCGCAATCCTGGTGGGGAGTGACACCTTCCTTGGATTCCAAGGCGGTCTGTAACCCTTGCTGGTAGATACAGTCCACCTTGGGCCTTCCGGTAGACCTGTCGATCAAAACCACGGAATCCTCGGTTATGAAATAGTCCACGTCCCGGTGTAGCAGCAGGAAAGCCCGAAGCGTCTGGTAGACCTGATTGCCCAGGTTGTATTGCCGGGCCAGCCGCCGGTTGATCGCGTCGGCCTTCTTCCGCCGCTCCCCCAACGTCAGGTCTCGCCTTGCCCAGACGGCGTCCAATGATTCCTCGATCGACCGGCCGTCGTAGAAGGACCCCAGGCGTTGTTCCAGAAAATCCTGGCCCTTTTCGGCCAGGCTGACATATCGATTATCGATATCTATCGCGTAAAAGAGCTCTGAGGTGAGGTCCGCATAGTCCCGGCCGGCGACGGTACGCAACGCTTTAGACCAGGCCGGGTTCTCCGCCAAATATTCCTTTAGCGCGGGATTCTCCGGCTCCGCCAAAAGCAATTGGGCCAATATCCGGGTCAGATCACAGGATTCCAGCCCCGGCTTGGAAAGTTGGCCGGCCAGATCCTGGGTTACCTCGCGCTGCAACCTGATCATTTCCACAACGATATTCTTGACCCTGGCGATAGACCGTTTATCGCTGATCGGCCTTCCAGAAATGATCATCGGCGTGAACGCCTCATCGATCAGAGCGTGATCGACCTCATCGATGATCGCCACTTCCAGCTTTCCCTGCACCTTGTCCTCGGCGTTGAATTTCAGGTTGTCCCGAAGGAAATCGAAACCCAGTTCCCGCATGGTGCTGTAGACAATGCCCTTTTGATACGTGCGCCTTCGTTCGTCGTCTTCCATGTAACCGAGGATGGCGCCCACGCTGATGCCGAGGGAATGGTAGACCGGCGCTAACAATTCCGCGTCTCTGGCGGCCAGGTAGTCGTTGGCGGTGATGATGTGGACCGAGCTTCCGCCAATGGCATGGACCACCGCCGGGAAAGCTGCGGCGATGGTTTTACCTTCACCGGCATTCATCTGCACGATGGTTCCCCGCAATAGATGAAAACCGGCTATGAGCTGCTCTTCGACGGCCTGGATGTCGAGGTTGCGGCTGATCGCCTCGTTGACCAACGCGAATGCCTCGGGCAATATCTCGTCTGTTCCCAGGCGTTGTGCCCGGTTCCGCAAGCCCAGCATCGCCATGCTAAGGTCAACGTCGTCGTGGGAACTAAAGTCAAAATTGCGAATCCCGTCCAATAGGTTTTGGCAGGCGCTGGGGAGGTTTGTCTGTGGCGTGGCTGACGGGCGCGCGCTCTCCGAGACGTCATCTAGTCTCATTCCCAGTGATTCGGCAGGCAATCTAGAAGTGTGCAGCAACTGGACCCCGAACCTAAAGAGTCTTCTGGAGGGCCGCCCATGAATAGCGGCTAGAACTTATGTAGACCAACAGGTCCCCCACCGCCAGAAATAGGTCCCCGAATTTGAAGTTCACCTGTTTGTCCCGGATCACACCGACCAGGTTTATGTCCTGGCTCAGCAGTTTGACGGCGACTTGCTCGTAGCTCATGGAGTCTTGGACCGGCGAGTCCACCTTGGTGCTGGCCAGCGTGCCGCTCACCATATTGCTCATCATCGCTCGGGTCAGGATGGTCACCCCGGGGTCCTGGGTTTCCTGGACCAGCAGATTGTTGGCCATGCGCAAGGTGTAAACCAGGGTAACGCCCTCCTGATCACCAAACAACAGCGCGTGCTTCGGGCTTAGGCATTCCGCAACGACCCTCGTTTTGGGATTCAGGTGGTGTATCACCGATGCCACCGATGCCACCACGCTGTCGCTATGGGGGTCGTCGTAGTTGGTGCTCAATATGATAACCTTGGCCGCGTCGCTCAGCAAAGCCCGGGTATAGGTTTCTTCCTCCAGCGGCGACCCTCGGACAAAGGAAACGTTGGGGTGGCTGAAAGGGAGAGTGGTCACGGCGTCGGTGACTATGACTATGTCATCCGTTCGGTGGTCGGGGTCCGACACGAACTCTTCGACGATCTGCCGAACCCTGGCTTCGTTGGGAAAGTTGATTATCAACAGGTGGCCCTTGGCTTGAACGTTTCCCATCCCGGTCTGCTCCTTGATTCGCAACTCCAAAATCCAGTCGATCAACATTCCGGCGGTGGAGGTGAACGCCACCAGCCCGACGATGACGATGAACACCACGGTGCCGATGCGCGCTCCCAAGGTCGACGCCGAATAATCGCCGTAACCAATGGTGGTGATGGAGATGATGCTATACCAAAAGCTGTCACCGATGGTCAATCCGGGCTGTGCCGAGCCTTCAAAGAAGAAGAAGGTCAGGGCATTGCCCACGACGCTGGTCACGAGGACCGCCAGCATCCCGAGGATCCCGAGGATCCTTCTCCTCCGGATTCGGCGCATCATTCTTGTGATGGAGAAAAACATCAGGCGAAATAAGCCATACGATCGGACAGCTTGATCTCCTCTAAATCCGCAGCTTCATTATGACCAGCCCCGTTTCATGTCCCGGACCGTCGCATTCGTCGAGCCGGGCCAATAAATGGTCTCGGGCCAGCATTATCTTATCGCTGACCTGGGGCTCGGCCTTTTGAAATTCCTCGCCAAGGGGTGAATCCAGGGTCCAAGTGCTGGTCACCGATGACTCAAGTCCGGCTCGACGGGAAATGCTCAGGTATTCGTCCTTATCCCGGTTGAACTCCTTTTCGCTCTTGTATGTTATCGGTGTCACGTAATATTCGCTGGATAGGTACATCCCCAGTTCATTCTCAAATACCTGCATCAGATCAGAAAACGACCACCAACCCTCCAGGGCGAAGAAGAGGTTCTCCGGTATATCCTGCGGGACCCGGTGGTAAAAAAAGTCCTCCTCGGACTCCACCATCTTTACGGGCACCGGCACTTTATTCCGGTCATCAAGGATACGGTCGGCCTCAGCGTCCTTCAGGAACAGGAATGGGATATTGCCGTTGGTCGCATCCACCAGGACCCGGACGCCGTCCACATCATATAGCAGCGCGGTGTGCTGCCAATAGCGCATGTAACGCTTGGAAAACCGGAAATCGAACGTTGTCAGCAATTCACGAAGTTTCTCCACCGGCACCGGGCCGTCGGCGTTCTCGCCGGCGATGACGTATTCTGAATTTAGGCCGTAGTTGTCGGTCAAGAACTTCAGCGCCTGTACCTTTTCCGAACAGACGGCGCCGCCGCCTTGAATGATGTTGTCTATGGTTTCATCGCCGGACTTGTAAATCAATTTTTTTCCGGTGAAGCGTGAGTAATTTTCAAATTGACTGTTCCATATGGTGCGGCCCAGGGCCTGTATCAACTTCAGCTTGTCGTTGGTTGAGTTCATTTGGAGTAAGGCATCAGCCTCCCCGGAACCATACTCGCCGTCCAGGGAGTCACGCACGAAATTGGAATATCTCTTTTCATCGCGGGCCCATTTGCGCTTGTGGAACCCGGCCCAATTGCGGTCATAGCCGGCGTCTAAGCGGTCGATGGCAATATCTATGATCGAAACCTCTCGATCGTCGACCCGGGTCAGGTGGGTGGTTGGCGCCTGGTCCAAACCAAGAAACCAGCCGTGGTCTTTGAAGGCGACCCTGGGGAAAATGTCCATCAGCCGCCCGCTGCAGGAACTGGCGTAAACCAGGTCTTGTATGGCATACAGCGAATCCGCCGAGTCCTGCGTGATACGCGATTCTTTGAGCAAAAGTTGGATCGGGGCGTGCTTCAGGTATTTTTCCAGCAAGGCCCCCAGGGGCAAAGAGGCGTCTTCTCGGGAAATATGCAACGCGCACTTCCTGGTTGAAACCAGGTCGGAGAGCTGTAGTATTTGGCCAACGGTGCTTTCCATTGCGGCACTCCCACCGGGCGCCTTCAGATGGGGTTTCTACTTTCCGGGCCGGTAAGGGTCAACCATCAGCGCTGGGACCGATGGCGGCGGACTCCGGTGCAGGCCCGCGTATCGCTGAAACCGGTGCGGTACTTGTCCGCACCTCTGCCTGCAATAACGGCCGCCGCACGGCCTTTGGGTCGATCCCAGCTTTTAACGCGGCCATCACGCCGGCGGCTTCCCAGTAGTTCTCTACTATATGAAACTGTCCTGGCGACCAGGGTAGGCAGGACAGGTCGTTTTTCATGACGGTCCGGTTTTCTCGCACCGCGATCACGGCGATACCTTGTTCCAGCGCAGCCAACGTCGGCAATCCCAAGCAACCATCGGGAATCACCAGACAGGAGACGTCGCTGGCGGTGAGGACACCATGATGCCCCATGTCCTCGATGCCGGTCACGATCTTCGGGCTCTTCTGGAGCCCCTTCAAGACGCTCTGCATAAATGTCAGGGAAATCGCTTCGGCCGCCATCCGGGGGTCCACTATGCCCGTCTCCATATTGGCGATCTCCTGGTTTTCCAGCATGGGCGCGTGGGCGGATGGGACATCGTACAGGGTGGAGACGGTATGGGTCAGCATCGCCTCTACGCCACCCCAGGGGTTGAGCATATTCCCGCTGCTTTCAAAATAATCGATGTGGTAGCTCAGCGGTACGGAAATCACCGATGAGACGGCGACCGCATCGTAGCTGCCCCGGTGGTCGTCCAGGACCGCGATCAGCCGGTCGATACCCTCAACCTCTCCGGCCACCCTGCCCGAATCCATGTACCGCGAGCGCATCTCCAGGGGAGGGTCCAGCCGCAGTATCATCGGGCAGATCAGCCCATATGAGGAGCGCGCCGCGTTCACCGCGTTGATGGCGGCATCCACGAAAAATTCATCCGGGTGGGAGTCGATCACCACCAAAACCCGGTTGGCCCGTACGGGTAGCAGCCCGATCGAACCCATGAGCAACCGGCTGATCGAGCTTCCTTCCACGTACAAGGTGTTGCTGGAGAAGTCGATCAAGTCTGACCCGTTCAACACATTGGGGTGGGTGATCAGCGTGTCACAGATGGAGGCCATGAGGGTGGCGACGGGCGTCGCGTCCCCGGCATGGCCGCCGATCTCAGCCCCGATGCCCGTTGGCACCAGCAAAACGGCATTGAAGGTCTGATTGTTCTCGATCCTTCTCTTGCGGAAGCTCAGGGCGGATGCTTGAGCGGAAGGACCCAGGTCACCATGGTTTTTAAGTGGTGCGTTTCGGAGTAATGCGACCTCACACTTATATCTGCCGCCCGTGGACTCGGTGATCACGACCCGGACCGGCATCTCGCCATCGGGAATATGCCGGTATATTGCGCCGGCGAATTGTTCGAGAATGCTTCCACGCCTGGCATCGACGAGAAACTCGGCTTCGATCTCATGCAGATACATGTTGATCCATTCCCCACCGGGCCGCGAATTCATCGAAAGCAGGGTGGCTCTTCGGCGCCAACTCTCCCTGCGCCGTCAAAGCATAGACCGATGGGAGGGCGATGCCGTTGAACATATGGGCCTTGGTTAACGTATATGCCCCGGCGTTATTGAACACTATTTTATCGCCCACCCGAAGCTTATGATCGAATCTATAGACACCGAAAAGGTCTCCCGCCAAGCAAGTGCACCCGGCCAGCAGGTACTCGTGGGCGGCGTCATCATCATGGCCAACGACGTCTGGCTCAAAGTCGTATTCAAAGACTTCCGGCATGTGGTTCACCGAGGTATCCAGCACCGCCACCGTCGAGCCTCCACTTTGAAATACGTCAAGGACGGTGGAAACGATGTACCCCGCCGGCCGCACCAAAGCTGCTCCAGGCTCAAAGAAAACCTGGAGATCGTACCGGGACTTTAGAAAATCCACGGCTGCTGCTAGTCCCGCGGCGCTTCCCTCATCGTCGAGGAGATAGCCGCCGCCCAGGTTGACCCATTCGACCGCGGCCAGCACCTCTGGTGCGTTGGCGTGGATGTGCTCCACCGTCGCCAGCAGCTGTCCAAAATCAGAGGAATCGCAATTGCTGTGGAAGAGTATGCCCTTTAGACCGGCGAATCGAGCGGGCTCCCTCTCGAGCCCGGCCACCAGGTCCGGCAAAGGGACCCCCAATTTGGAACCGGGCCGGCAAGGGTCGTAACGGTCGTCATCCACAAAGGACATTTGAGGGTTTACGCGTAGGCCACAGCTGGAGCCATCCTTGACGCGGTCGCGAAACATATCCCATTGGCTCAGGGAATTGAAGGAGATGAAGTCGCAGAGCGAACCAATGTCCCCAACCTCGTGGTCCCGAAGGCCGGGAGTGGTGATGTGTATCGATCCGTCACCGGACACAACACTTCGGGCCAGCCGTGCCTCGTAAAGCGAGCTCACCGCAAACCCATCCAGGCGGGGAGCCATCAAGCTCAAAACGCCGGCGAATGACAACGACTTTATGGCAAACAATACCCGGCAACGCCCGTTGGCCCGAAGGGGTTGCACCTGGTCGAGGAGGCTGTGAAGAACGCCCTCGTCATATACAAAAGCCGGAGTGGTGATCTCGTGGAACCCATCGGGAAATGTGCGCACCCAATCGATCAAAGGGAAACGTTGGACGGCGCCGTTGACTCGTTCGATATGTTTGGACGGAACATTCACTGGCGCATCCACGCAAAGTTTTTCCGAGTAGATCAGGCTCATGAGGCTAAAAGCGTGATCGAAACGCATTCTAGCACACCGGTGCCTGGGCTACATAGGGAGCCATAGCGGCCGCAAAACGCTCCGCCAGCTAGTCCCTCGCGCAGCCGGGCATCCTTGAATGGTCTCGATCGCGGGCCCGGCCAGGAGGATCGGTTTAAATGACGGTTCGGCATCGTTGCGACAGTGGCGGTGGGGTTGGGATGAGGGACATGAGGGTCTAAGAAGATCGCTAAATGAATTCACTTCGCGACTCGAGCAATTGACAGCCGGTGTGAAGAGGTCCAGCGAAACCCCTTAATGGGGTGGCTCGTTGGTGAACACCAGGCTGCCCGCCGCCATGAACATACCGCCGACGCCCTGGCAAAATGACACCTTCACGCCGGGCACCTGGTGCGCGGCTTCTCCCCTGACCTGCCTGATCGCCTCCTGCATCGCGAACATGCCGTACATGCCGGTATGGGTATAGGAGAGGCCGCCGCCGTTGGTATTCATTGGCAGTTTCCCACCCGGCGAGGTGTTCCCCTCTTGAATGAAAGCGCCAGCCTCGCCCCGTCCCACGAAACCCAGGTCCTCCAACCCGTAAATGGGCAGATGGGCGAAGGCATCGTAGATCATCAGGTGGTCGACGTCGCCATGGGTTATGCCCGCTTCTTGGAAAGCCTGGCGGCTGGAAACCTTGAAGGCCGCGGAAGAGGTCATGTCGTACATCTGACTTACGATGGGGGTTTCAGTCGACTCGCCGGTGCCCAAAATATAAACCGGTTTCTTGGCGAAGTCGTTGGCCCGGTCCGCTCTGGTAAGGATTATCGCCCCGCCGCCATCGGTCACCAGGCAGCATTCAAACAGGTGAAACGGGTAGCACACCATCCTGCTGTTGAAAACGTCGTCCACCGTGATCAGGTCACGCATCATGGCCCGTGGCACCTGGTTGGACCATTTGCGCTGGGCCACGGCCACCGACGCCAGTTGCTCGTGGGTGGTGCCGGTCTCTTTCATGTACCGTAAGACCCCCATGCCGAACAGGGTGGAAGGCCCAGAGGTGCCGTAGATCGACTCGAATTGACCTGGATAAGAGATATCCGTTGTCGGTCCTCCGGCGGAGGAAGTGTCTCCTATCCGGGCGGTGACCTCGCCAACCCGGCTGCGGCCGCTCTGCCCCATGGCCACCAATGCGACATCGCACAGGCCCATGGCTAGGGCCGCCGCCGCGTGCCTGACCTGTATGAGGAAAGATGTGCCGCCCACCGAAGTATTGTCCAGCCAACGAGGCACGATCCCCAGGTAATGGGCCAGAATTGCCGGATTGATAGTCGTGGCAATGCCGTCTATCTGGTTCTTATCGATGCCACAGTCTTTGATCGCGTTCACGATGGCATCAACGTGCAAGCCGGTGGTTGACATGTTTGGGACCACTCCCAGCTCGGTGGTCTCGGAAGCCCCCACGATGGCAACTTGGTAGCGTAATGAATCGGTCATGGCTTGCTCTCTATGGTTGGGGGGAGCCGGCGGGCTTGAACTTGGGGATCGCTATTTGCTCCGTGGCGTCCTCGAACACCACTTCCAGGGGCATGTCCAGCACCAGGTTCTCCGGCGTATTATCCACTCCGACTATGTTGCTCATCATCCTTGGCCCTTCCTCAAGTTGGACCACGGCGATGGCGTAAGGCGTATCTTCCTCGAAGCCGGGAATGGGCCGGTGGTTGATCATGTAGCTCCAAAGGGTCCCCTTACCCGAGGCCTTGAACCAAGGCACATCGTCCGAGAGGCACTGGGGGCAGTGGAACCGGGGATAAAAGAAGACGTGCTGGCAGGATTGGCAGCGCTGAATCCACAGCTCGTGTTCCTTGCATTTGTCCCAGAAGAACTGGGTCTCCGGCGTGGGGACCGGCACGGGTTTCCGATAGCCCTCCTGGCTCATGGTCCGATCATCTCCTAAAAAAAGCGGTTTGACCGCGCCCGGTTACCTTATCAGCTTGAAGATACCTCGTCGAGCAAGCCTCGGCCATCCGCAGCAGTCGTTGCATCCGGGCCAAACAGCAGGGCCCCCACAGCCAT
>JADFPM010000277.1 GCA_022562335.1 Chloroflexota bacterium | reverse complement strand
ATCACCCAAACCGCTCATCCGGTGCCCTGCGAAGGACCGGCCACCAGGGGTTGCCGCCGCCCGCGATCGGCGTATCCTCCGGTCGCGTAGCCGTGGTTCGACAAGCCTGTCCTGAGCCACGCCGAAGGGCTCACCATGAGCGGGAGACGGTGCAAAGCCGTTGGCGGTGAACCTTGCCGGCGGCCCTGCCCAAAGCGGGACTCAGCGCGAAGGGTCGGCCCAAACACTTTGCGGTCGATGGCGGGCAGGGCGGCCCGGATACCGCACGGGGCCTCGTAGAGATAGACCGTTCAGGAGGAGACTCGTGCCCACCGTTCAGCTGGACCCCACCCTGGAAATGTACTACGAGGATGACGACTACACCGATCCGTGGCGCACGCCCGAGGCGGTGGTGCTGCACCACGGCAACGCCAAGAACACCCGTTTATGGTACGCCTGGGTCCCGCTGCTGGCCCGCCAATACCGGGTGGTGCGGCTGGACGCCCGTGGTTTCGGCCGTTCCTCGGTCCCGCCGGAGGGATACGACTGGTCGTTGAGCAACTTCGCGGGAGACCTGCTGGGACTATTGGACCACTTGGAGCTGGACCGGGTGCATCTCATCGGCGAGACGGTGGGCGGGACCATCTCGCTGCAATTCGCCCACGAGCATCCCGAACGCCTGCAGAGCCTGACGGTTTGCACCTCGCCCTACAAGTTCTCCGGGGTGGCCATGTACCAGGACTATTACCGGCTGGTTCAAGAATCCGGCGTTCCGGCTTGGGCGCGGGAAACTGGGGACCGGCGGGTGGACCCAGGCGCAGACCCGGCGCACCACGAATGGTACATCCAGCAAATGTCCCAAACCTCCAAGCGGGTGGTGTTGGAGACCTTGGCCTACCTGTCCACCCAGGATCTAACGGATATCCTGCCCAATATCGCCACGCCCACCATGATCCTGGTTGGGGAAAACAGCGTGGGGAACACCCCGGAGCGAACCCAAATGATGGCCGAGTTGATGCCCAACGCCCGGGTGGTGGTGATCCCCGGCGCCGGGGGATACGTCCAGCATTCCGCGCCGGAGAAATGCGTCGCGGCCTGGCAAGAGTTCATCGTCAGCCTATCCGCGAGCCCAAAAGCTGACCGCTGAATGCTGAAAGCCGACGGCTAGATCAGCGACCTCGATTGGCCCCCGTCCACATTGATGCAGGCCCCAGCTATAAGGTCGGCCCGGTCCGATGCCAGAAATGCCACCATCTCCCCGATGGGTTCCGGCCAGCCAAACTTACCCGCGGGGAGGTTTTTGGCTATGAAGTCGGCCACCACCTCCGGCGTGTTGGACTGCTGGAACCGGTCCCAGGTGCTGCCGGGAAAGTCGATGGAGCCGGGTGCGATGCAATTGACCAGTACGTTGTACGAGACCGTCTGCAAGGCCAGGTGCTTGGAAAAAGCGATGAGCCCCGCCTTGCCGGTCATGTAGTCCATGGACCCGCCGTACTCCCGGCCGAAGATGGAGGATATATTTACGATACGGCCCCACCTCTGGCGCTTCATATGGGGCAGGACCAGGGCCATGAAACGCACCGGGCTTATCAGGTTGAATTCCAGCCCCTCGCGGAACTGGTCCAGGGTGGTCTCCTCGAACACGGCCGAGCCCCGCCTTCCTCCGGCGTTGTTCACCAGAATGTCCGGCGGTCCCAGTTCCGCCACCGTTTCTTCGTAAAACCGGTTGGAATCGGCCTCGCTGGTCACGTCGGCCTGGGTCCCGTGGGCTTGAAAACCCTGGGCGCGGAATTCCTCCACCGTGGCGTCCAACTGCTCCTGGCCCCGGGCGCAGATGGAAACCTTGCAACCCTCCCTGGCCAGGGTGTAGGCGGCCTGCTTGCCCAACCCGTGACTGCCTCCGGTTATCATTGCTACCCTGCCGTTCAATCCCAGGTCCATGGCCACCTCCAGCGCGGCGCTTCCCGCGTCTTTCCTCGCATCATTGGTACTACGATAAGCTTCAGCCTTTGTCCGGGGGAAAACCCACTACGGCGAAGGCAAGCGGATTATAGCCGGTGGCCGTGGCCAGCGCACCATATGTCATCCTGAACGCAGTGAAGGATCTAGACTCAGTGGCGCCTCCGCCCCAGATGTTTCGCCGCGGCGGCTGGCTCAACATGACATTTGGTGTGGTCTCAACCTCCACTTCCGGCGGTGGGGCGTGTTATA
The DNA here is from genome assembly GCA_022562335.1 of Chloroflexota bacterium. Classification (GTDB taxonomy): domain Bacteria; phylum Chloroflexota; class Dehalococcoidia; order Lucifugimonadales; family UBA3495; genus Io17-Chloro-G2. The sequence goes on along the minus strand of JADFPM010000277.1, from coordinate 1,262 downwards.
TAGTTACCCTTCTCCTAAAACGAATAATCGGAGCGCTCCAATGCTTGCTCTAGAGGGGATCAAAATCCTGGACTTCACCCGCAACGCGCCGGGCATGTTTTGCACCATGGTCTTGGGCGACCTGGGCGCCGATGTGTTGATGGTGGAAAGGCCAGTGGACGCCCAGTTGTCCGAATATCAAAGGCTGGTGGCCGGCATCAACAGCCCTGAAGACCAGCGGCGCAGGGCCGACTACAACGCCCTGCAGCGCAACAAGCGCAGTATCACCCTGAATCTACGCGAGCCGGAAGCCAGAGAGATCGTATATAGCTTGGCTGGGGACGCCGACGTGGTGGTGGAAGGTTTCCGGCCGGGGGTCATGGACCGTCTGGGCGTGGGCTATCAAAAGCTCAGCGAGATCAATCCCCGGTTGGTCTATTGCTCCATCTCGGGATATGGCCAGGACGGGCCCTATGCCAATATGGCGGGCCATGACATCAATTACATCTCCTTCGCGGCGGCCCTGGGGCTTTTCGGCCATTCCGAGGAGGAGAGACCGGCAATCCCGTTGAACCTGGTGGCCGATTACGCCGGCGGCGGCCTGAGCTCGGCGGTGGCGATCCTGGCGGCGCTGCTGGCCCGGGGCCAGACCGGTCGGGGTCAATACGTGGACATCGCAATGACCGATGGGGTGCTGTACATGATGGCATCGCTGATCTCCGACCACTTCGCCCAGGGCGCGGAGTTCCAACGGGGGACCAACCTCCTCAACGGGGGCGCTCCCTACTACAACGTTTACGAGACCAAGGACGGCAAGTATTTCACCATCGCCGCCATAGAGCCCTGGTTTTGGCAAAATCTGTGCCGCGCCCTGGACCGCGAGGACCTGGCTCCCCACCAAAATGCCCAGGGAAAGCAACGGGCCGAGGTCTACCGGGCGCTGGAAGAAACCTTTCTCACCCGGACCCGCGACGAATGGTTTGAACTGCTAAAGGACCAGAGCATCTCCGTGGGCAAGGTGTACAGCCTGGCGGAGGCCCTGGCCGATCCCCAGGTCGCCCAACGGGGAATGGTGGTGGAAGTGGAAGCGCCCGGCGCCCCCGGTGGCGTGGTCCGCCAGGTGGGCATCCCGCTGCGGCTGTCGGACACGCCGGGAAAGGTCCGCCATGTCGGCGCGGTGGCTGGGGAGCACACCGCTCAGGTGCTGGAAAGCCTGGGTTACACGCCTGATCAGGTGGACGACATGCGACGCCGAGGTGTGGTTGAGTAGGCCGGTATCGAAC
>JADFPM010000276.1 GCA_022562335.1 Chloroflexota bacterium | reverse complement strand
ATCGCATGGCTCGCGATCCTATTTACCGCCCGGTACCCCCGGGGCCGGTTCAACTACGTCGAGGGTGTGATGCGTTGGGGCGCCCGGGTCACGGCGTACGCGTTTCTTATGACCACCGACCGGTACCCGCCGTTCCGGTTGAACCCGTGACCGGGCTCATATAATCTAAGACCGAGCTATCGCGAAGGAGCGAACCATGCCCAGCTTCATGGGTAACATCACTTCCATCAAAACCGAGCTCAACGTGCCCGTGGCCATGCGGGACGGGGTACGCCTGTTCGCCGACGTCTACCGGCCGGATTCGGATGAAAAAGTCCCCGTGTTGCTGCAACGCACGCCGTACAACAAGGCCCTGGGCAACAGCCGGGTCTCCAACCTCGACGCCATCCGGGCGGCTTCCCACGGATACGCCGTCGTGATCCAGGACACCCGTGGCCGCTTCGCATCCGAGGGCGAATTCTATCCCTTCCTGAACGAGGCCGACGACGGCTACGACACGGTGGAGTGGTGCGCCGCCCAGCCCTGGAGCAGCGGCAAGGTGGGTATGTACGGGCGGTCCTACGTTGGGGCCACCCAGTGGCTGGCGGCCGCGGCCCAACCGCCGTCCTTGGCCGCCATCGTCCCCGGCATCACCTCCTCAGACTACTACGAGGGCTGGACCTACCAGGGCGGCGCGTTGGCCTGGGGATTCATCCTGTCGTGGACGTTGGGCCGCCTGGCCTTGGCCAACCTGGGGGCAATCTCCCGGGATCACATCGTCCCCGACGGGGCCCGGGAAGCGCTGATCCAGGCCGTGGACAACATGGGAGAGTCGTTCCGCTCTTTACCTTTGGAGGATTTTCCGGACTTGAAAGGGCCGTTGGCGCCCTACTTCTACGACTGGATGTCCCATCCGGCCAACGATGAATACTGGCGGCGATGGCGCATCGAAGACCAATGGTCCAAGATAAACGTCCCCGCCCTGAGCATGGGCGGCTGGCACGACATATTCCTGAAGGGCACCTGCCGCAACTTCACCGGTATGACCAAACACGGCGCCACCGCCCAGGCCCGCTCCGGACAGCGGCTTTTGCTCGGCCCTTGGCATCACGGGCCTTTCGCCGAGGAGTCCGGGGAGTTCTACTTTGGTTTGGCCGCGTCGGGGGGAGCGGAGGATACCGACGGCGTGCACCTGCGTTGGTTCGACCACCATCTTAAAGGCGAAGCCAACGGGGCGGACGCCGATCCGCCGGTCCGCATCTTCGTCATGGGGACCAACAAATGGCGCAACGAGCAGGAGTGGCCCCTGGCCCGCACCCAATACCGGAATTATTACCTCCACAGCGGAGGCAAAGCCAACACGTTAAACGGGGATGGAAGTCTGAATTTGGACAAACCCGCCGGCGAGGCCCCCGACGTATTCCTGTACGACCCCAGGGACCCGGTCCCCACCAACGGCGGCGGATTGTGTTGCAATCAGTCCTTTGTGCCCGGCGGCGCGTTCGACCAACGGGAGGTGGAAGCCAGGCCCGACGTGCTGGTCTACTCGACCCCGCCCCTGGAGGCCGACCTGGAGGTGACGGGGCCGGTGAGCCTCACTCTATTTGCGGCCACCACGGGACGGGACACCGACTTCACCGCCAAACTGGTGGACGTGGGGCCCTGCGGCTGCGCCCGCAACCTCACCGACAGCATAATCCGGGCCAGGTACCGGGAATCCACGGAAGAAGCCAAGGCCATCCAGCCGGAACAGGTTTACGAATACACCATCGACCTGGTGGCGACCAGCAACGTTTTTTTGAAGGGGCACCAGATACGGTTGGAAGTCTCCAGCAGCAACTTCCCCCGGTTCGACCGCAACCCCAACACCGGAAAGGAGCCTTGGCAGGAATCCGAGCCGGTGGCCGCCCTGCAGACGATCTGCCACGACGCCCAGCATCCGTCCCGTCTCACCCTGCCGGTTATCCCGTCATGACCGGCCCGAAGATCTCCCATAGGGCTGAAATTGCTTAGGTATTCGTGCCTGGTCACGAGCATCCTATTTACGCTGCTGATCATCGTCGGCCTGTTTACCTGCCGCCTGGGCGGCTTTCCCGTGTCGCCCGAAGAATTGCCGGGCACATTGGAATCAACCAGAAGCGGTCCCTAACCCAAAACTAGCGTCCCAAGTTCGCCATTTCACCATTGCGGTGTGGTCCCCGGCCACTCATTTGGTTGGGGACCGCCACGCCATCGCCAGAATCTTTCCGTGATGCAAATTACCGGGACAAAAATAAGGGCACGGCATGCCGTGCCCCTGCCACCGCTAATGCCGATGCCAGCCTCGCCAACTCTGTCATTTTGAGTGCGCCGGAGGCGGGCGAAGAATCTAAACTCGCTGTCAAATCACCGCACGGCCAGCATTTAGGTCCATCGGCAAGCCCAGACGGACAAACCAACCCCGGCTAGAGCTCCACCGCGTGGCGGACGTGTTCGATGCGCGGAGCGCGGCCACGGGACGGATGCACCGCCACCAGGTCGATCCGCCAAACGGTCTCACCCCGGGCTTTTTCGTCCACATGCTTCTCCAGGTAATCCTCGCAAGCCGCCACCAAACGCCCGGCTTTGGCCTCGGTCATCGACTCCTGAGGCGTGCCGAAGGCGTTGCTCCGCCGGGTGCGCACCTCGATGAAAACCAGTTCTTTCCCGTCCCGGGCCACCAGGTCGATCTCTCCCCACCGGCACCGGTAGTTCCTGTCCAGTATCTGGTATCCCTGCTTCTCTAGGAATTTCCCGACGGCATCTTCACCCCAATCCCCCAACATTGTACGCGAGGTAGGCATCTAAACTCCGTTGGCCCGGCCGGCCGCTTCGCGTACCGGGGCGTAGGACCTGCGGTGGATCTGGCATGGGCCCAATTCATTCAGCCGGGCCACGTGCTCCGCGGTGGGATAACCCTTGTGCCGGGCGAAAGCGTAGCCTGGATACAGGGCATCGGCCTGCTTCATCCACCGGTCCCGGGTCACCTTGGCGATGTTCGAGGCGGCGGCTATGGAATAGCTGATGCTGTCTCCCTTGACCACCGTGTCGTAGGGCAAGGGGCAACTGGATATGTACACGAAATCCAAAAGAAGGTGGTGGGGCTGCACTGGCAGATTGGCCACCGCCTGCATCATGGCCCCGATGGTTGCCGGGCTGATCCCCTTCCGGTCGATCTCTTGGGACTCGGCTTGAGCAACGCCTATGGCCAGGGCATGCTCTTCGATGACCGCCACCGCCCTCTCGCGTTGCGCCGGGGACAAACGTTTGGAGTCGTCCAAAAGCTCCAGCCAGGGCTCATTGCCGGTCAGGTCCGGCGGAAGGATCACGGCCGCGGCCACCACCGGTCCGGCCAACGGGCCCCTGCCGGCCTCATCTACTCCGGCAATCAACCTCAATCCACGATTGTGCAATCCCTGTTCCAGCAATAGATCCGGCATGGACCCTCACCCTCCTATCAACCCACATCTTCCCAGGTCCTAA
>JADFPM010000029.1 GCA_022562335.1 Chloroflexota bacterium | reverse complement strand
GGAACCCGAGGCGAAACGCATGACGCTGCCCAACGCCATCGAAAATCAGATCGAAATCGGGATTGAGACCGCCGGCGCCGAGGCCGGCTTGAATGCCGCCGCCGTGCCGGAACGGCGCCACGTGCTGGACCTGGACGATTTCTCCAGATCCGAGATAAGCGCCGTGTTGGACTCTGCCAAGGGCATGGCCGAGGTCCTGGGCCGCGATATAAAAAAGGTCCCCGCGCTGCGCGGGCGGGTGATCGTCACGCTGTTCTACGAAGCCAGTACCCGCACTCGGATATCCTTTGAAGAAGCGGGGAAGGTCCTCAGCGCCGACGTGATCAACATGTCAACCTCCGGCAGCAGCGTGGAAAAGGGGGAATCGCTGCTGAACACGGCCCTGACCATCCAGGCCATGGGTGTAGATACCATCGTGATACGCCATCCCCACTCGGGCGCTCCCTATCTGCTGGCGCGGCACCTGGACCGGGTCGGGATCATCAACGCCGGAGACGGGATGCACGCCCATCCCACCCAGGCTTTGCTGGACCTGTTCACCGTCCGCGAAAAGCTGGGCGCGCTGGAAGGCCTGAAAATAGTCATAGTGGGCGACGTGCTGCACAGCAGGGTGGCCCGCTCCGGCATATGGGGATTCGCCAAGATGGGAGCCCAAGTGGTCCTCTGCGGCCCCAACACATTGCTGCCCCTGGACCTGCTGGGCGGAGATGGCGGTCAGGTTCCCCCGGAGCTTGCCTCGGTGAAGATGGACACCGACCTGGACCGGGCCATTCAGGACGCCGACGTGGTGATGGCCCTGCGCCTGCAATCCGAGCGCCAGCACGGCGGGTTCTTGCCCAGCGTGCGGGAGTATATCCGCCGCTGGCAGGTCACCGAAGACCGCTTGAAGAAGGCTAAACCCGGTGCGCTGGTGATGCATCCCGGCCCCATGAACGAAGGGATCGAGATCAGCTCAAGCATCGCCCACGGGGGAAGCTCGGTGATCGAAGAGCAGGTCACCAGCGGCGTGGCCGTGCGAATGGCCCTGCTTTACCAGATCGCCAACCGGAGCAGATGAATGCAATCGAGTCCGATTTTGATCAAGGGCCCCCGCATCATCGACGCCTCTTCCGGTTTGGACCAGGTGGGGGACATCCTGGTCGTCGACGGAATGATCGCCGCCGTCGGCCCGATTTCTCAAGATGGCCTTCCCGACGGTTGCCGGACGGTTGACGCTACGGGTCTGGTGGCCTGCCCCGGCTTTATAGACCTGCACTGCCATCTCAGAGAGCCGGGATTCGAGTTTAAAGAGACCATCGCCTCGGGGACTCGGGCGGCGGCCAAGGGGGGATTCACCTCCATCTGCGCCATGCCCAACACCGACCCGCCCGTCGACAACGCCGCCGTGGTCGACTTCCTCCGCTTCCGGTCCCAGGCGGAGGCCGCGGTGCGGGTGTTCCCCATCGCCTGCGTGAGCAAAGGCCGCCTGGGCCGTGAACTCGCCGATATGGAGGAACTGGCGTCCGCGGGGGCGGTGGCCTTTAGCGACGACGGAGACCCGGTTTACGACGCTAACTTGATGCGTTTAGCCCTGGCCTATAGCTTGGATCTGGGCCTGCCGATCACCAACCATTGCCAGGATATAGCCCTGTCTCGCAACGGCGTGATGGCCGAGGGGGCCGTGGCCAGCAGATTGGGTTTGGACGGCATTCCGGCGGCGGCGGAAGAAGCTATGATCGCCCGGGATATCTCCCTGGCCGAGCTCACCGGGGGCCGGTTGCACATCGCCCACGTGAGCACTGCCGGCTCGGTCCCCCTGTTGCGCCAGGCCAAAGAGCGGGGATTGCGCGTCACGGCCGAGGTCTGCCCGCACCACCTGACCATCACGGACCAATGGGTCCTGGGCGGCAACGGAATGGATGCCGATGCGGCGGGCCCGCTTTCCTACGATACTTCCACCAAGGTGTACCCGCCCCTGCGCACCCAGCGGGATGTGGATGCCCTGGTCCAGGCGCTGGCCGAGGGTGTCATCGACTGCATCGCCACCGACCACGCGCCCCACGACGCCACCAGCAAACAATGCACCTACCAGGAAGCGGCCTTCGGCATCAGCGTTTTGGAGACGGCACTGGGCTCTACCTTACAGATGGTCCATCAAGGTCTGCTGAGTCTGCCCGATCTGGTCCACCGGTGGACCGTTGGTCCAGCCAGTGTGTTGGGGTCCGCCTTCGACGGTTTTGCCAGCCTGGACATCGGGACACCGGCCGATGTCGTTCTCTTCGACCCGGACCGGGAATGGGTGGTGAATCCCCAGGAGTTCCTTTCCCAGGGCAAGAACACACCGTTGGCCGGCGTCACGTTGAAAGGACAAGTGGTGGCCACCTTCGTGGACGGCCGCATGGTTTATGAGAGTGAGACATCAAAATTGGGTGCGGCGGGCTAATGGCTGACATCTCGTTCACACCCAAGCCTGCCCACCTGGTGTTGGAAGATGGGACGGTCTTCAAAGGAGAATCCTTTGGCGCCCAGGTCCAGGGAACGGGAGAAGCCGTCTTCAACACCAGTATGACCGGCTACCAGGAGGTGTTGACCGACCCGTCCTACTCCGGACAATTGGTTACCCTTACCTACCCTATCGTGGGCAACTACGGTATCAATGACCGGGATTTCGAGTCGGCGAAGATCCGGGTCGCCGGGTTGATAGTCAGGGAGCATTGCGACCGGCCGAGCCACGGCGAGAGCTCCAGGACCCTCCATGAATTCTTGGCGTCCCAGGGCATTCCCGCCATCAGCGGCGTTGACACCCGCGCGCTTACCCGGCGGTTGCGCAGCCAAGGTGTGATGATGGGGATCGTCACCACCGAAGATCCGAAGACAGCTCTGGCCACGTTGGAGGGACTACCTCGCTATGGCGATATGGATTTCGTGGCCACGGTCACGACCCAGGAAAGATACCAGTGGGACAGCCCGTCGATTGAGCCGGACCCCGAGGCCAAGTACCGTATCCTGGTGACAGATTGTGGCCTCAAGTTCAATATATTGCGCCTGCTCAAGCAGCGGGATTGCCAGGTGATCGCCCTGCCTGCCACCACTCCCGCCGAGGATATGCTGGCGCTGAACCCTTCGGGTATCCTCCTTTCACCCGGTCCCGGAGACCCCCGGCTCTTGGATCACCTGGTTGCCAACGTGGGCAAGCTTTTGGGCCGGGTCCCGGTCATGGGCATATGCCTGGGCCATCAGATCGTGGCCAGGGCATTGGGGGCCGATACGTTCAAGCTAAAGTTTGGCCATCGGGGCGGCAACCACCCGGTGAAGGAACTGTCCACCGGCCGGGTTTACATAACGGCGCAAAACCACGGCTATTCGGTAAGGGCCGATTCTCTTCCCAAAGACCTGGAGGTTTCCCACATCAATCTAAATGACGACACCGTGGAGGGACTGACCCATAGGAACATGCCTTTGTTCACGATCCAATACCATTCCGAGGCATCGCCGGGTCCCAGGGACAACGAGTACCTTTTCGACCGGTTCCTGTCTTTAATCGACGACTACGGAAGTCGCTCGACCGGTTAGACTAGACCAGTTCGACTCAACGAAAGGAGGTGAAACAGCGGAATCGGCAACCAACCTTAAATGGGAACCTTAAGCCGAATAGATATCCCCAGGGCCGTAATGGCATTCCCATAAAAGCATTAATCATATCTATCAAAACGGACCAATATTTCATTCCAAAATAAATATTCCCAATTAAATATTCAAGGCAAAGCACTATTTGGAGGTTTTTTCAATGTCTTCCTTTACGCAAGTGTTGCTGGAGGAGGGTGTGGAGGTGGAGTTACCGGCGAGACTCTCGGACGTCATCGCACTGTTGGATGAGGACGTACCCGGATATTCTTGCCAAGGGTACGGCTATCGCATAACCCCTGCGAAGGGTCAGATCGGCAGCCGTTGGGACTTGATCGTAAGATCTGTAAATCCCGCCAGGAGCGATTTGGCTTACACTCCGGTGGGGCGTTTGGAGGTGGAGAAGCTGGACGATGACATGGTCTTGTTCAGGATTCCGCCTTTGTTCGAGCAACAGTCAGAGGATGTCGCAAATTTCGATACTGACGGCCGCCTGTTCGGCGCCTTCGTTTGCCAGGTGTTGAACTCGTTCCAGCGGCGGCAGCTCATCGACCTGCCGGGTCCGCTGCCCGTGTTCTGACCCGGGCTAGCGAGCTGAAAACCACCGGTGGAAATCTACCGGCGGGCCGGCTTGGACCATTTCTGGTGGCTTAGGCTTAGACATCGGTCGACGCTTGCGGCCGCCGGTGGGCTTTCGGCTGGAACGGCTCTCGCGGGACGGAGCCGGAGAGATTCCGGCGATACGGCACGGCTTAAGGGGATAAAATCTCGGATAAACCGAAAAAGGTGCTGGTGATCGGGTCCGGCCCCATTATCATTGGGCAAGCGGCCGAATTCGATTATGCCGGCACCCAGGCGTGTAAGGCCCTCCGCGAGGAGGGCGTTACCACCGTTCTGGTCAATTCAAACCCGGCAACCATCATGACGGACGAGGGCACCGCCGACCGGGTGTACATCGAGCCCCTGACCGTCGAGGTGATCGAAAGGATAATCGCCAGGGAACGGCCCGATGGGATACTTCCCACCCTGGGAGGGCAGACGGGTCTGAACCTGGCCGTGGACCTGGCCGACGCCGGCGTTCTGGAAAAGTACGACGTGCGGCTGCTGGGCACATCTTTGGAAACCATCCGCACTTCGGAAGACCGGGAACTTTTCCGCAACTTTCTCCACGATATAGGCGAGCCCGAGCCCGAAAATATACCGGTGTCATCTTTTGAGGAAGCCATGCAGGCGGGGCGAGAGATGGGTTTGCCCCTGGTCATCCGGCCCGCCTACACCCTGGGCGGCACCGGCGGCGGTATAGCCGACACGTGGGAGCAGTTCGAGACCATCGTCCGAAGCGGCCTCTCCGCCAGCCCCATCTCCCAGGTTTTGTTGGAGCGCTCTCTGGTGGGTTGGAAGGAGATTGAATACGAGGTCATCCGCGACGGGGCCGACAACTGTATAACGGTCTGCAACATGGAAAACCTGGACCCCATGGGCGTCCACACCGGGGATAGCATCGTCGTTGCTCCCAGCCAGACGCTCAACGACCGCGAATATCAGATGTTGCGCACCGCCAGCCTAAAGATCATCCGCGGGCTGGGTATCGAAGGCGGGTGCAACGTCCAGTTCGCCCTTCAACCCCACCCCCGGATACTTGAGGCCATCGGGGGGGACTGGAAGCCCGATTCGCCCTACTACGTCATTGAGGTCAATCCCAGGGTGAGCCGCAGTTCGGCGTTGGCCAGCAAGGCCACCGGCTATCCCATCGCCCGGGTGGCCGCAAAGATCGCGGTTGGCAGGCGGTTGGACGAGATCCCCAACGCCGTGACCGGCGTGACCAAGGCGGTGTTCGAACCCGCCCTGGACTATTGCGTGGTAAAGATACCCCGTTGGCCCTTCGATAAATTCCCCCACGGAGACCGCCACACCACCACCCAGATGAAGGCCACCGGAGAGGTGATGGTGATAGACCGCAACTTTGAAGCCGCGCTGCAAAAAGCGGCCCGCGCCCTGGAGATAGGCGGCCGCACCCTTCTGTGGGAGGACCCGGCCTGGAGCGCCCAAGGCGATCCGTCCATGGACGATCTGCCCCTTGGCCCCAACGACTTGAGGCTCTGGGCCATCATGGCCGCGCTGCGCCGGGACATGGACCGGGACGAGTTGTTGAAACGGACGCTGATAGAGCCCTGGTTCATCAACGCGTTGGAGCGCATAGTCGCCATGGAGCGGCGGCTGCTTTCAGAACCTTTGACCCCTGACCTGATGCTGCTGGCCAAGCGGTTGGGATTTTCCGACGTGCAGGTGGGGACCCTGGCCGACATGCTGCCGGAGCAGGTCCGGAACCAGCGTAAGCAGTGGGACATTCGGCCCGTGTACAAGATGGTGGACACCTGCGCCGCCGAGTTCGACGCCGTCACCCCCTACTACTACAGCACCTACGATCAGGAGAACGAGGCGCTTCCGCTGGAAGGACCAAAGGCGCTGGTCATCGGCAGCGGTCCCATCCGCATCGGCCAGGGCATTGAATTCGACTATTGCAGCGTTCACGCGGCGCGTACCCTGTCCCAGGCGGGGGTCCGCAGCATCATGGTCAATTCCAACCCCGAGACGGTTTCCACCGACTTCGACGCCAGCGACCGGCTATATTTTGAGCCCCTGGACGAGGAGTCGGTGCGGGACATCCTGGAAAACGAGGCCATCGACGACCAACCGCCGCCTTCGGTGGTGCAATTCGGCGGGCAAACCGCCATCGACCTGTCCCAATCCTTGGCGAGGGCCGGACTGCCCATCCTGGGATCCAGCGCCGAGGCCATAGACATAGCCTCCGACCGGAATAAGTTCGAGAATTTCATGTCCCGGCTGGGTATTCCCCAGCCTCCCGGCAGCGCCGTGAATTCGGTCAGCGAGGCGCTGCAAGTGGCGCAAAACATCGGTTATCCGGTGGTGGTGCGCCCCAGCTACGTCCTGGGCGGGCGGGCCATGGAGATCGTTCAGAACGCCTCGGACCTGATCAAGTACCTGACGGCGGCCGCGGAGATGAATCCCAGCCGTCCGGTGTTGGTCGACCACTACATGGAGGGCAAGGAGTGCGAGGTCGATGCCATCTGTGACGGTGAGCGGGTGCTGATCCCGGGCATAATGGAACACATCGAGCGCGCCGGAGTCCATTCAGGTGATTCCATGGCCATCTACCCGGGTCTGAATCTAAGTCCGGAAGAGATCGCCACCATCGTGGATTACACTACCCGGATGGGGCTGGCTCTGGGTATCAAAGGACTGATGAACGTGCAGTTTGTGATAATCGGAGGGCCGCCCTACCGGAGTCCCCACCTTTCACGGGACAACTCGGGGGAACGCTCCGGGGAGAAATCCGAAGCAACCTCGGTCTACGTGCTGGAGGTGAATCCCCGGGGCAGCCGGACCATACCGTTCATATCCAAGGTCACCGGGTTGCCCGTTGCCTCCATCGCCACCAGGGTGATGTTGGGAGAGAGCCTGGCCGACCAGGGATACGATGGAGGGTTGTGGCCGGTCAAAAACCTGGTTGGCATCAAGGTGCCGGTGTTCTCCATGGGTAAATTGATTGGCGTAGACTGGCACCTGGGCCCGGAAATGACCTCAACCGGGGAGGTCATGGGCATCGACCGGGATTTCACCACGGCGTTGGCCAAAGCCCTGATGGCCGCCAATATCAGGCTAAAAAAGGGCATGGGGATCCTTTTGAGCATCTCCGACCCCGACAAGGCCGAGGCGCTGCCTCTGGTGAGGGCGTTGGACCAGGCCGGATGCCGGCTCTACGCCACCGAGGGCACCGCGGCCATGATCGCCGCCATGGGACTGCCGGTCACCATGGCTACCAAGCGCCTGGACGAGGGACACCCCAACGTGTTGGACGTGATCAACGATGACCTGGTGGGAGCGGTGATCAACACCCTATCTGGGGAGACTGGGGTGCTGCGAGACGGCTTCTACATCCGCCGCGCGGCGGTGGAACGGCAGATACCCTGCTTTACCGCCCTGGACACCGCCCGGGCCGCGGTGGAAAGCCTGTTGATGGAAAAAGACAACTACAGCGTGCGCTGTATGGTCGAATACCTGGCCGGCGAATGACCGGCGGTTAGCGGGCCTACCAGTCCATCTCCATGCCGGCGCCGGCGGCCTTGGCCGTATCGTAGGCCAGCTTGGCGGCCGCCACGTCCGCTACTCCGGTGCCCATGAGTTTTGCGTAGACGATCTGTTCCGCGCTGTCCCGCCCGGCAATCAGACCGGCCACGGCGTGGCGCAGCTCAAGGACCTGGCTCCACTGGAAAATCCCCCGGTCCACCGCTCCGGCCATGTCTCCGGCCTCCATCGGCGCCTGCTCCGCGGAATCGACGAATACCTTGCCGGCCCGTTCCAGCGTCCCGTCGTCGACCTCCCGGGCCCGCCAGGTGGTGGGTCCGGCGCCTATCACGGTGGCCCCCGGCTTGAGCCAGGCGCCCTCCAACACGGGCTCCATGGTAGCGGCAATGCAAATGACCACGTCGCTGTCCTCCACCGCCTCGCGGTTGCTGGCGGCGGCGGTGACTTCCACGCCCAAAGAGCCGGTCATGGACCTGGCAAACGCCTCCCGGTTTTCCGGGTTACGGCTGAACGCCTTGATCTTTTTGATGCCCCGGACTTTGCAAACCGCTTCCAGTTGGGTGGGCGCCTGGTATCCGGTGCCGATTATGCCCACGGTGGAGGCGTCGGGATTGGAAAGGTACTTTACCGCCACGCCGGTGGTGGCGCCGGTCCGCAGTTGGCCCAGGCGGTTGGCCTGGGTATAACACAGTAGTGCGCCGGTTTCAGCGTCGTACAGGCTCACCTGGAATGAATAGGCCCCCTTGACCACGGTGTAGGTCTTTACGCCAAGGACCCCATCGTGGAACAATCCTCCGCCCATCACCGCCAGCATACCGCTGCTGGCTATGATCTTGCGCCTGGGCAGGCAATAAGCTTCACCGTTGCCGTAATGCCGCTGCATGGACTCTATGGCTTCCAGCATGGCGTCCATGGAAACCGAGTTGAGAACGTCCTCATCCCTTAAAAATAAGGCCATATGCCACCGTCCTGAGAGACTGCGTCACCCGAAAATACCTGCGGAGAGAGCCTGGTTATCTTAATCGCCAGGTCTGCCCGAGGCAAGGCGGGCGGATTTCCTCCATTCCTTTAGGGGAGCCATTGCCCGCAAACCCCTGGTTTGACATCACATAACATGATAGTCTATATTTAATTATAAGGGCTGGGGTTCTATCTTGATTTTGGACGTGATTTCACGATTAAGCGTTGAAAATCATTCAAACATTGATTGGAAATCGGATAAATGTAATCTATCGGGATGAAAACCGTCGATTAGGTTGAATCAACACCCATCGGTTAATAAACCACTTTAAACGCCGTTCAAGGGAAGCGATGAAGAGGTTTGATTCTTTAGTCAGGGTCTGGTGGCCACGGGGAATCAGCCTCGTTGGTTTACCGTTGGAAGGGCGTAAAGCCAACGAAACCAGGACCGAGGCCCTTATTTGAAATACTCCCGGTTCTTGCGGATGTACTCCCGCCACTTGGAAGGCACGGTGAATTCATCAAAAATGGCATTCACCGGGCATACAGCCTCGCAGTAAGAGCAGTCGATGCACGTCTCGGGATCTATGTAATACATGTCGTCTTTATCGGTGGAGATGATGCAGTCCACCGGGCAAACTTCGATACAACTCGCGTCTTTGACGCCAATGCAAGGCTCGGTGATTATATAAGGCATACCGGCAATATCGGGAAACCTGGTTCCTGTCGAATACCAGATAAAAAACGCGGGCTAACGTCTGGACTAAAAATCCGGGTTGGTGATGTCAACCCGGCGCTGAGACCCATTCTCGAATCAGGCCATTATTTTGTCAAGCAATAACAGATAATATATAATATTAAATTGACGCGGGTTATTCTTGGGGGGCGTCATCTATGGAACTTCGAGAACTGATCAGCTTTTACCATGTAGCCAGGCTCCGCAGCGTGTCCAAGGCCGCTCGGACCTTGGAATTGGGTCAACCGACCGTCACCACCCATCTGAGGAAGTTGGAAAGTGAATTCGGCATCACCCTGTTCGACCGGATCAAACGGCCCATCCAGCTAACCTCCGAGGGAATCACCCTGTTGGAACTGGTAACCCCGGTGGTCACTTCGGTGGATACCTTGAAGACCCAGATGGACTACTCCGAACGGCGGGGCTCTTTTTCCATAGGGGCCTATCCCGACTTGGTGATGCACCATCTGCCCCACGGAATCCAAGCTTTCCGCGAGCTTTATCCCGATATACGTATCAGGTTGTTGGCCCGGAGTTATAACCCTCTCATCCAGTTGGTGAAATCCGGCGAGATCGACCTGGGGTTTTGCTCACCACCTCCTCCCGACGACGCTACTCTGGAGTTCAACGAACTCTTTGAATATAACGTGGTGTTGATGACTCCTCCCGGCCACCCTCTGCTGTCCCTGGAGACGCCTACCCTACAGGATATCGCCGCGTGGCCGCTGATCCTGTCGGGGCCGGAAAGCCTGACCCGCCAGAAGGTGGAACAGGCGCTAAAAGGCCAGGGAATCACCGCAGAAGTGGTTCTGGCCATGGACGACACCGAATCCATCAAACGGTACGTCGAAACCGGTATGGGCGTGGCGGTTTGCAGCGACTTTACCCTGCATCAAGAAGACCATCACAAACTTGGGGTGGTCCGTCTAAACCACATCTTCGCTAGCTCTGTGATCGGGGTCTGTACGTTGAGGGGTAAGTTCCTTGGCCGGGCGGTGCGAAACTTCATCGACGCCATGTCGGATGAAATGCGTGGTTATCACGCCGAAATGTTGGATTGGGACCGTCCGGCCGTCAACGTCTCAAATACCTCCCGGTCTGACTCCTAAAGCAACGGCCGCTTGGCGCAAGACCTTGGGGCTGAATCTATGTCCAAGATTTCTTGACTGCTTTAGACCGCCGAGCCCGCGTTGATCCCCGGTCGAGTCTGACGTATCTCCCCGGCGTTCAATCCTCTAATCCGTCCTCCTTGCTCTGACGGCCGCGTATACTCCGTCCGGCGGTTTCACGCGCCATCGCCATGACTCCCAGGGCCGCCGCCACCAATAGAATGGCGTCTATCCCCAAAGACCAGGCGAAGCCCAGCAGGTCGGCCACCCCTCCCAGCAGTATGGCGCCCAGCAAGGAACCGGCGCCGCCAAATGTGCGGAACAATCCCATGGTCACACCTTCCAAACCCGGCGGCGCGATGTCGGCGAAATAGGCTACCAGCGGCGGTCCGGCCAGGCCCTCCCCCAAACCAAGCAACACTCCTGACATGACCAGGCCGGGGAAACTGGTGGTGTATATGAAAAGTAATATGCCCAGTGATATCAGCGCGACCGCCGGAACTATGGTTACCTTCCTCCCGAACCGGTCGGCAATGAATCCCGCGGCCAGGGTCGTGAAAAACTGAGGCAGGTGGGTGATCGCGATGAAGATCCCCAACTGGCTCGGCCGAAAGCCCTTGGCTTCGCCGTACAGGGGCATCACCGTAAAGCGTCCTCCTTGACGGTTGGCCACTATCATCATGCCCAGCAGGCCCACCAGGATAAACCCAGGGTTTAGCAGGAGCCTGCGGTAGGCCCCGGGCCGCGGAGCCCCAGCGGCCCAAGAAGCCTCAGATCTCCGGGAGCGGGCTGACCGGCCTGACGGCGGGGCTGAGGCGCTTGGCCGAGGTCTGGTTTCGGGTACCGCAAACACCACTACCAGCAGCCCCACCAACATCAACAGCCCTTGAAAATAAAGAGGCGCGCGCAGGTTCCAGTGGCCGCCCATGAACCCGCCGATGACCGGTCCAATGGTTTGGGCCGCCAGGATACTCAATTCGTGTAAGCTGAGAAATCTAGCCCGGTTCTCGGGACTGGAAACGTCGCTGAGAAACACTGAGACTGCCGTGGTGGTCATGGTGGACCCGATTCCCGAGACCATCCGCCATCCCACCAGCCACGGGTAGCTGAAGGATATGGCCACCATGAACGCGCCCAGCGCATTGATCGACGCACCCAGGATAAGGACGAACCTGCGTCCGATCCGCTGCGTCAGGTATCCGGCGGGCAAGCTGACGAAGATGCGCCCTACGCCAAATAGGCCAACGGCCAGCCCAACCTGGGTGCGGCTGACGTGGAACTCTTGATCGACGAAAAGGGGAAGCACCGGGGATATCATGCCCATGCCCAATGATCCGGCGAAGATGGAAACGCAGAGGAATACCACACCCCGGTTCCGGCTGAGGACAGACCTCAAAATTGACGGCCTCAAAGCTCCTGACCGGGAATGAGGCCAGGTCCAGATTCCGATTCAGGACCGGGATTGCGTGCAGGGCGGGGGATGACATCTTTAACCCGCCGCTCCAGGTATGACCGGGCCAGCAGGACGTGCCTGCCGCACTTTTGGCAGGTCATGCCTATGTCGGCTCCCAGGCGGCTCACCTGCCACAGGTTGTTGCCGCAGGGATGGGTTTTTTTCATCCTGAGGACATCGCCGACCTTGATGTCTAAGGCCATCCCTTTCCCTCGGCGTCCAGGATCGTGTTTATGGCGTCTCGCAATTTGGCGGCCTCCCGGCGGGCCGCCTGGGCAAAGTCCGGTCCCTGGGAGGCGTAGATGATTCCCCGTGATGAGTTGATTATGGCTCTACGGCCGTTGCTGGCGGCGCCATGGTGAATGGCCGATTCCAGGTCGCCGCCCTGGGCGCCCACACCGGGGATCAAAAAAGGCATTTCAGGGCATATCTCGCGGACCGCTTTAAGTTGCTCCGGAAATGTGGCCCCCACGACCAGGCCCAGATTCCCGGCGGTGCTCCAGGTCTGAACTTCCCGGGCCAGGTGCTGGTATTGGGGCATATTTCCGTGCTGGGTTGAAACGCTTAAGTCCTGCAGGTCCGACGAGCCCGGATTGGAGCCCCGGCACCAGACGAAAACCCCCCGCTGGGGTTGGTTTAGGAATGGCTCCACGGTATCGCGGCCCCCCCAGGGGTTCACCGTCACGGCGTCGAAATCCCATACCTGGAACATGGCGTGGGCGTAAGCCGCGGCGGAATTCCCTATGTCCCCCCTTTTGGCGTCGCCGATGATGATGGCGCGGGGCGCAGCCCGGCGAATGTGGGCTATGGTGCTCTCCAACGCCTTCAACCCCGGGATGCCCAACGCCTCGTAAAACGCCAGATTGGGCTTGTAGCAGCAAACCAGATCTGCCGTCGCGTCCACTATGGCCCGATTGAATTCCGCGACATCTGGAATGGGCATTCGGCCGGGATCCACGTCCAGTCCGACACACACCAGGCTTTGATTGGCCGCGCAGGCTTGGTCCAGCCGGCTTTGAAAATCAGTCAAATTGGGGCTCCTCTGGGGGCTCCCTGCAGGATCAGACGATACGACGAGGTGAGCGAACGAGTCCGCCTTGCCCCATTATATCGCCTGGCATCCCGCCGGGCCATCGCGATAACGCCGGGCCATCGCGATAACGCCGGGCCATCGCGATAACGCCGGGCCATCGCGATCTGGCAACCCGGATCAACCCCGCTTGCCTGCCTCCCCCTCCGTTGTTACCATGCCTTTATGGCGGCTGAGGCAGGGTAAATGGTGTTCCCATGGATCTAGGGCCGGACTTGGTAGAAGGTGTGTTTATAGAACGCCTAAACCGGTTTGCGGCCATGGTGGAGATCAACGGCAAACGGGAAATGATCCACGTGGCGAACTCAGGCCGGATGCGGGAATTGTTCGTGCCCGGATACAGGTTGTTGCTGAAACCCAGGCCGGGAGAGCACCGCAAAACCAAATACGACCTGGCCTTGGTGGACATGGGCTTCGGTCTGGCGTCGGCTGACGCCCGCCTGCCCAATGCGCTGGTGCGAGAGGCGCTGGATGGCGGGCGATTGCCCCAATTTGCCGATTATCCGCATGTCAGACCCGAATCCACGTTCGGCGATAGCCGTTTGGATTTCCTGTTGGAGGGACCGGCGGGCAAGTGCTATTTGGAAACCAAGTCGGTGACTCTGGTGGTGAACGGCGTGGGGCTTTTCCCCGACGCGCCTACTTCGAGGGGTGTCAAGCATCTGAAAAGTTTGGAGCTCGCGCTGGCCGCCGGGCACCGGGCGGCCGCCATATTTGTGATTCAGCGCAACGACGCCCAATCGTTCTCCACCAGCGATGATTCCGACCCGGAATTTGCCCTGGCTCTTCGCCATGCTATGGCCGCGGGGGTCGAGGCCTATGCCTATAGGTGCAGACTGACCGAGAGACAGGTGGAATTGGCTGAAGAGCTGCCCATCCGCCTGGCGCCCCTGCCCCATCCGGATGAGCTGGATAGCCCCGGCGCTCCAGATGCTGCCGATGCGCGAGGGTGACCTTCCCCCGCTGGGTGGCGACTCTTCTCCGGTGCGGGACCAGGCCGGGATGCCGGCCGTCTTAGCAACGGTCTACTCCCGGCTCTACCAGGAATATGGGCCCCAGCACTGGTGGCCGGGAGACGGGCCCCTTGACGTGGTGATCGGGGCGATCTTGACCCAGGCCGCTTCTTGGAACAACGTGGAGATGGCCCTGGCCAACCTGAAGGGGGCTGGATGCTGGTCCCTGGACGCCATCTATGAAAAGCCCCAGGATGAATTGGCCGCCATCATCCGTCCCTCGGGATACTTCAACGCCAAGGCCCGTAAGCTAAAGGCTTTCGCCGGCCACGTCGCGTCCAATCATGCCGGCGATCTGGACCGGTTCCTGGCCCTCGACGTGGCCTTGCTGCGGGAGGAACTTCTGTCGATCCATGGCATTGGACCCGAGACCGCCGACGATATCATCCTCTATGCCGCGGAGAAACCCTCCTTCGTGATCGACTCATATACCCGGCGCATCGTCACGCGGCTGGGGATCGTCCCCGGTGGAATGCCCGATACCTACGATGCCTATCAGGCACTGTTCCAGGGCAACCTGGCGCCGGATGCCGGGATGTTCAACGAGTTCCACGCCCTGTTGGACCGCCACGCCAAAGAGACCTGCGCCAAGGTCCCCGATTGCGCCCGATGCTGTCTCGTTGATGTCTGCGCGACCGGCGGAGCAACCGCCCGAACCTAGGTCAGGGGCGGCGTCCGCCAGGCCGCCAGGACCAGATTACATAAAACCCTCCAGATAGGCTCCGGATTGACGTAACGTGGGGCAGTGGTTATCATTGCGCCATTCGCCCAGGCACAGGTGAGAATGTCAACCAGGCCGACTACAAAATCCGGTCCAGAACTTCTGAACAGCCTCCTAGCGGACGGGCAATTGGCCAACCATCTTTTCCGCAGGGCCGGGTCCACCTTTAAGAAGTTGATCACCCTTAGCGGGTGCTGCCCCAGATGCGGGGCATCCCTGGTCATGGAATACGCCTCCAATCCCCGGCTTCACCATGGCAAGATGCTGAGCTTGATCATCACCTGCGCCGATCGGTGCGAAAAAGAGGACTCGGTGGCGGCCGATGGTCCGGCCGAGGTGAACGGCGGACGAACTCGCTGGTGGCTGGATGAAGAGGACGATTCCGGCGATGTGGAAACCATCATCCGGTCCCTCCCCAGAGGAGAGGCGGAACTGGCAAGGTCATTGAACGCCGAGACCGTCCGGCTGAATTACGCCTGGCTGAGGACGGCAGGCGCCGCCTCCTAACCATTCCAGCCCTATCAGGCCGGGGATGCCCCGTGCTGACCGGCCCCGTGGCATACGTCTATACCCCCCAGGTTGACCAACCTCCTTGAGGAGATGAGCCTATGCGAATTGGCCCGTTGGCATCCAACCAATATCACCGGCGGCGGCAAAGAGCTTGTGAATCAGAAGGAGGGAAATCCATGTTCAAGACGATAAATCTGGATCACGTAGCGGTCAACACGAACGACATGGAAGCCACTGTTCAGTTCTATTGCGGGGTCCTGGGAATGCGGTTGGCCCGCACCATGCGCACGGGCGACGGGCGGCGGCACTACAACATCGACATCGGCGGTGGCAATGCGTTCGCCTTTTTCGAGAGCGCCGAAAAGCCCGACGGGTCAACGCCCCAGCATCTGAACCATTTTGCCATTCCGGTGGCCACCGAGGAAGAATTCAACGAGTCGTTGCAACGCCTGAAAGACCATGGTGCGGAAGTGACCGGCATCATTGAAAGGGGATACGGCAAGACGTTCTACTTTCAAGACCCCAACGGCATCCGGCTCCAGATAGAGCTACGAACCCGCCAGGACGATTCGGAACCCAATGGCGACCCCGACCCGGTCCCTTCAGCCGCGAAATACCTGGCCTGAGACCCGTAGCGGGATATGATTGGGCGGATGGCGCCCGTTTCACCGGAGGCGGCATTGGCCGCTGGGTTGAGCGATTCACATCCTCGAGCCCATCCCAAATCACCCAAACCGCTCATCCTGTGCTTTTCGAAGGACCGGCCACCATGGGTTGCCGCCCGCGATCGGCGTATCCGCCGGTCCCGCAGCCGTG
>JADFPM010000275.1 GCA_022562335.1 Chloroflexota bacterium | reverse complement strand
ACCATGTCCGCCAGGGTCTGGTCTATAAGGGTGGATGTGGACAATTCAATGCTCCTTTCGTGGCCGTTGGTCGTGGACGCCAGACGTTTGAACCAACCGGTCGACCCAAATCCATGAATCTCCGGTTGCGGTTACCAGCCTTCTAAAACTCGATCCCCGGTTGGGCTTTGATGCCGCTCTGGTAGGGGTGTTTCACCACCTTCATCTCGGTGACCAGGTCGGCGTACTCCACCAGGGCCTCCGGGGCGTTGCGGCCCGTGATGATCACGTGCAGCATCTTGGGGCGGGCGGTCAGCACCTGGATCACGTCTTCCACGGGTATCCAGCCGTAGTGCAACGGATAGGTGAACTCGTCCAATACCACTATGTCGTACCCGCCGGTGGCAATGACCTCTTTGCAGTCTTCCCAGTGGGCCCTGGCCAATTCGGCGGTCTGCTCTATGTCCTTGGAGCGCCAGGTGAAGCCGTCGCCCATGGCCCGCATCTCGATGCCGATCTTTTTGGCGGCCCGCTGCTCGCCGAAGTTGGCGGTGGAATGCTTGATGAACTGGAGCATGATCACCTTCATGTCCCGGCCCCAGGCACGAAATAAAATACCCATGGCCGCGGTGGTCTTACCCTTGCCGCTGCCGGTGTTTACTATCACCAGGCCCTTATCGATGCGGGGTCCCTTTACGGATTGGGGGCCTTCTTGCTGGGTCTCTTCTTGCGGGGTCTCTTCTTGTTGGGATTCTTCTTGTTCAGAGGTTTGTTCCGTACTCATGGCTCAATCACAGTTCCTTCGGCCGGCGAGGCCGGATTGGGGCAGGTTCAAGGACGGTTCCAACGGGACCATCGGACTCTTCTTCCATTTCGAGGTGGTTTTAGGCGAGAGACCACTCCCCCATCCTAACCTTCCCCCGTCGAGGGGGAAGGGACTTTTACTTTATCAGGAAGCGCATGTTTCCACGAACCGGCGGGGCAAAGACGGATGGCTGCCCAGGTGGACGTGGATATATGAAGCCCACACGCTGCCCCACTGGAATCCCTCCAGCCGCCCGTCCTGGTCGACCACCCGGTAGACCGAGTGGGCAGGGTCCGGCGGCAGGTCCAACGTGGACCAATGGAATTCATGGCCCCGCACCGTCTGGCCTTTGCGCAGCAGCGGTCCGTCGGACATGGCCTCCAGCTCCCGGTATCCCAGGGTCAATCTTTTGCTGGACATGCGCGATACCGCCGGGATAACGCCGGTCATGGTGTGCTGAACGCCTTCCAGGTCGGAGAGGCTTTGTCCCAGATACATCAACCCGCCGCATTCGGCGTATACCGGCACCTTACGCCTTACCGCGTCTTGAATTGCCAGGTGCATCGGTTTGTTCTCCGATAATTCCCTGGCGAATATCTCTGGGAATCCCCCTCCCAGATATATGCCGCTGGTACCATCGGGCAGTCTCTCGTCTTCCAGCGGGCTGAAGGGGGCCAGTTCCGCGCCCCAGGCCTCCAGCAGGTCCAGCGAGTCCTGATAATAAAAGCTGAACGCCTGGTCCTGGGCGATGGCAATCACCGCACGCTTGGGTTGGGGGGATTCCGGATAGGCTTCCGCAACCGCTTCCCTTCCAGTCGCCGAGCTGGCTGCCGAGTTGGCCAAAATGATCAACCGGTCTAAATCTATGGTTTCCTCGATCTGGGCGATGAGGGTGTCATACCATTTGCGGGCCACGGTACCCTCAACGGTGGGGATAAGGCCCAGGTGACGCTCGGGCTGGACCAGGTCGTCCCGGCGGGGCAGGTATCCCAAAACAGGCAGGCCGGTGGTGGCTTCGATCTGGGGTTTGCAAAAATCCAGGTGACGGGTGCTGCCCACGCCGTTAAGGATCACGCCAACGATGTTCAAATCGGGGTCGAACTGCTGGTATCCCAGAATCTCGGCCGCCACGCTGCGGGCAACCTTGGAGGCATCGGCCACCAGTATCACCGGCACTCCCAGCAGTTTGGCCAGTTCGGCGGTGGAGCCATCTTCGGAAAGGCTGGAATGTCCGTCAAAGACACCCATGACCCCCTCGATCACCGATATATCACCGCGGCCCGAGGCCCTTTGGAACAGTTCCAACACGGTGGGATGGGGCAATAGCCAGGTATCAAGGTTGCGGCTTGGGACGCCGCAGGCCAGCTTGTGATAGCTGGGGTCTATATAGTCGGGGCCCGCCTTGAAGGGCTGGACCGAAAGACCGCGCCGGGTCAAAGCCCCCATTATCCCGGTGGCAATGGTGGTCTTTCCCACGCCGCTGCGCACACCGGCGATGACTATGGCAGGGGCCATCCGGTAATCTCCATGATCTTATTACCCAGGACGAGATTGGCTGTTTTCAGGCTCGTCGCCATCTTGATCCCTTTTCCCGGCCTACCCGGCCAGGGAAACGGTCTCCCCATACTTCTTCATGAGGCCAAGGAACGCATCGTGACGGGGCTGGTTGGTCTCCTCTTTCTCCGATTTACGCAGATAGACCCTCAACAACGGCTGATCTTTTTCGTCCATCAGCCAAAGGGAATAACTGGGCTGGCCCTGGGCGTTGTCTTTTTGGATGAACTGGGCCTTCTTCACCTGATCCATGTATAGGTGCAGGTGGGTGCCGCCCTCGGACATGAAGGTCACGATATTGTCATGGAACTTCAGGTCCTTGAACTCGGTATAGACTTCAGCACTGGCGGCGTCGTTGGAAAGCATGAGCACCACTTCGGCGAAGCTTTTTTCACAGTCTTCCAAAATCTGCTGCAACATCATATTCTCCAACCCGAGGCCGCCTTCCCATCAGGCGGCGCCGGGGTTACTTCAAGAAAGGTTGGCCTGGGCCAGCTCGATCAGATGGTCAGGGATCTTCTTCATATCCACCCGGCCCCGAACTGAAATGATCACCGGGGCCTCCACCGAGCCGTAGAGGACCTTCTCGCCGGTGACCCGGTTTATCACGTCGATCCTGGGCCCGTAGGTACAGCCGAAGATGCAGCGGCAGGGGGTGGCCTGTACCCGTTCCGACAGACCTTGGTCCCTGACCTGGTCCTGGATCTCCTGCAGCAACGCCCCGCTGTTTCTACCCTGGTATTTCAGCGTAAGACACCTTTGGGGATCGACACAGACGATGATGTTCAAATCGGGTTTCGCCATGTATGCCTTGCCGCCTGAGCTTTAAGATCGCCGGGTCCCGAGAACAAAAAACAAAACACAAAAAACCTGGCTCTTCGGCCAGGCTCAAGCTTTCCACGACTCGTCCCCTTGTCCCCGAAGGTCCGTCTAGTCACGCCTGAGGCAGGTGTCCTGGCTTCTGGTTTGTTCCAGCCTCACCGCTATCGGCGGATTCGCAGGCTCAACCCAGTTACAGTGGCGGGACCGCGCCGGCCTTGCACCGGCTTCCCCTTTTCGCCCCATTTTTCCGGGGCAACCGTCAGGCCTTATTCAGTTTTACCCGAAGGCTTGTCCATCATCGCCCTTAGCCGGGAACGGTGCCTTCCTCTTGCATTGTATGCTGGGCATTTGTGGCCGGCAATTATACAC
>JADFPM010000274.1 GCA_022562335.1 Chloroflexota bacterium | reverse complement strand
GCCACGGTTATAGTCCCCGAAACAGCCATGATTAACCTCCCACGATCCAGACCACCAACCCCATCCCGCCGGGACCGGCGTCCACGTCCACCAGGATGTCTCCCAATGCGATGATTTCCGAGTTTGCTTCCCCTTGAACCAGGTCATACCGGCCACCGTCGCCGTGGAGGAGCGGGGATACGGATTCCCCGTCCCCGGCGTAGGCAACCTGGCAGCCGGAACCTATTGATGGGACCCGTAGGGCCTTCTGGCTGGACTCTTGACGCATGTGGAACATGACCTACTCCTCTATTCCAAAGACCATTCCGGATATGGTGCTGCTGGCGGTGACGTCCAGATCCAAAGTATTATCCGCCGCCGCCAAGGCCACGCCTGCGCCAATAGATGGGGCGTCATGCACACCCGCCGTTGCCAGCAGGGGAGTTTGAGCAATGACCGTTCCGCCGGCGGCGCTGTCCTGAAATTCCAGTGCGGCAGCCGCGCTGGATGACAGGAACCATCCCAGCAGACGCACCGTCTTTCCCGAAGCGGGAGTCCAAACGGTGGCCGGGGTACCCGCGGTGATGGCCACCGCGTCGATCACCTTGAAAGTATCGGGGGTGAAAGCCAGCTTCAGCCTTCCCGCCGCGTCCACCAGCAGATCGGCGATATCTCCCGCCGCCACCGCCGGGATGGAGGTGCGGTATACACCGGCCACCCGCACCGGGTTCCCCACGGCGGCGGCGTCATGGGCGGCGGCCCCGGCCACCAGGGGGCGTCCCGAGGCATCCAATAACAGATATGCGTTGTCTCCATCGGCCACGGACGGCGCCGACGCCTGGTACTTGGACCCGATACGGACCAGCCGGTCCCTGGTGTCCGCCGGAGAATCATGTGCGCCTTCGGTATAAGACATGGTCAACTTTCCTTTTTTATAGGTTGAGTCCCGCTTCCCTATTGATGAACGTTTCTATCCAGCACGCCCATCCAGCGGGAGAGTAGGTTTACCCCCAGCTTATCTAAGATGTTGGAGTGACAACCTGCTTTGCAATCTGGTAACCGTGTGTCCATGTACTGGCATGTTTGATCAGGTGTTCCCTCGATCAAGAGGAGATGTCATGCTGACCCAGCCGCAGCGGCGAAGCTCCGACTTCGTCGCGAGTCCTCGACGGAGTCGGGACATCTGGGGTAGGGGCGTCCCCCAGCCCCAGACTCTTCGCTACTCTCAGGTTGACACCGACAAACTTACACAACAGGTTCCCAAACACCCAAAGGTCAAGACAGGGGCACGTATTCGATGATGACCTTGCCAACCAGGCTGGCGGCGTTCTGGGCTAATATCTTGCCGGTGATATAGTCGTTGGCGCCGCCATTCTTATCCCACTTGACGGGCGCGCCGCCATTGGAGCCGGCGTTCTTATGCCGGTCCGACGTCCCGGTGGCATTCAGGTCCAAACCGTCGATTATGTCGTCGCCGGTGGCGGTGGCGTTTCCCACCACGTCCACGTCCAGCAACGAACTTCCAGTGCCCCCGGCGGTGGTGATGTCCACGATGACATTGGTCACCACGCAGTCGACTCCTTCGGGATTCTGGACGGCGAAGGCGAATGAGTTGGTGTTGCCCGATGCCAGGTCCTCCACCAGGTAACGCTTGGCGACGTAAGCAACGCCGCTCTGGTCCGGCGATATCATGTTTTTGACCGCTTCAGGAACGGGGTCCACTTGGCTTATGGTGGTCATGCTTATCCTCCTAAACTCCGGTTATGTTGTACTGCAGGGCAGTGTGAGTTGCGGTGGACCTGGTCCCGCTGCGCTCCTGGAAGGCCAGGCGGAAGCTGATGACCATGATGTTTTGCCGCTTCTGCACGTCCCGCACCGTCTCAATGGCCAATTCCCTTCGGAAGCCCAGCCGCCATTGGCTGCGGTTAAAGATCAACAGCCGCCCCGTGTCGGTACCGTTGCCGGCATCGGTCACCTTACCGTCCGTATCGGCCAGGACCATCTGCTCCGACACGATCACCGGCACCCCTTCCACCGCCCCCAACTGGCCCGTCAGCACCGTGGCTTGGGAGCCGAACTTGTCCAGGGTGCGGAAGTTGCCGATGCTCAGCGACCGGATGAAGGTATTGATGTCGGTGACGTAGGCCATCTCCGACGGGCGGACGCCGTATCTGCCCAGCTTGGTCCGTATCTCATTGAACATGTCGTCGGACACGGCTGCGGCATGGTCGTTGGCCTGGCTGGTGTTGTCCGACAGGGGAAGCTTCATCAACCCGTCGAAACCCACCAGCCAGTGGGCCTTGCCCGGGTCGGTGGTGGATATGGTGGCGCCGTCGGCGTTTATGTTGTTGGTGGTATTCGTATCTCCGTTGAGGAGGACATCGTCTATCACCTCCCGGGCGTTGCGCATCAGGTGGCGGCGAAGCTCCTCCATCATGGCGATGACGGCGTCCTCGTCCAGATCGTAGGACCAGGGCACCTCGGCCACCAGCTCGTAGGCCGTCAGGGTCTGGCGCGCGGTGTTCAGGCTGGTCGATTTGTTGGCCACGTTTTCCACGCCGGGGTACCAGCTAACGTCCCCCAACTGCAGCGGGATCTGAAAGGGATTGCTGGGCATCTGCACCGTGGGGAACAGGGGCGCGATGGCCGTTTCCAGGTTGACGTCTTCCCACATGGCCCGGGCTTCCTGGGTATCCACCAGTTCGTCGCCGGAACCGGCGGTGGTGGAATCCATGGCCGCTTTGATGTTGGTCTGCCATTCCGACAGCATCTGGGGGTTCAAACCCGAGGGCTCCCTCAGCTGGGCGGAAAGCAACGACCGGATGCAGGCCAGGTCCAGGTGATCCAACCCGTTGTACTTGCCGTAGGGCACCCGAAGCCGGTCGCCGCCGCCGTAGGTGGATAGGATCGCCCGCTTTTCCCCTTCCCGCCACATGTCGCGCACCCGGTTTAGCTGGGCTTCGATACGCCCTATCTCCTCTTTCAAGGGAGGTATCTCCGCGTTCATGCGCGACTCATAGAACTCGCGTATTCCCGCCACCTCCTGTTTGATCAGTTCCAGGTCTTGTGCTCCGATTGCCATGCTTGCCTCCCGTATCCGATTTTCGAATGTTTCCGCCAACGCGATAAAACGCTTGAGCCACCGCCAATTCCCAATCTTTTGTAAAAACGCCCGATACCTGCAACACCCCGGCAGATATGGCCGCTCATTTGGGGTGAACCACCGGGGCCCCGGCATCCCTCAGGGCCGAGAGCACCTGGTCCACCTCCAATCGACTGGACCCGCCGGATGGGCTGAAACCGCCGGGGCCGAATCCTCTGGGCAGCGCCGACTGCACCCCATCCATCATCTCGGCAAGCTCACCAATCAGCTTGGCCAGGTCGTCCACCTGGGCCAAAATCTGGGGCCAAACGGCTTCCAAGGATGTATTTCCGGCCATGATCGGGTCAGGACCATCCAGGGAACCCCGGCGGGGTTCGATCCCGGACCATGGCCCTGTTTGGTCTTCAAATCCGCCCATGTATCCCCTCAGCCGGGGAGCATGTTCCAGGGCCCG